>CAIJIZ010000464.1 GCA_903820735.1 uncultured Pirellula sp. | reverse complement strand
GTCGATTCCTGATGAGCGATGGAGCGTGCACTGTAGCTCCCTCGTTGACACTTCGGGTTACCATTGGATGGGACGCGGCCGTTGGCCACGCAATCGTAACCCGATACGTCAGTGAGGAAGCAGCGGAGTAATGGTCGATTCCTGATGAGCGATGGAGCGTGCACTGTAGCTCCCTCGTTGACACTTCGGGTTACCATTGGATCGGACGCGGCCGTTGGCCACGCAATCGTAACCCGATACGTCAGTGAGGCAACAGTTTCGAGTCGACTAACCACTCGCATAGGCGTTCCGGCCATCTAGCTGCCGCATGATTCGCATCGGCCCGATAACCAAACCCGTGCCCAGCATTCGAATAAATATGCAATTCGCATGCAACTCCAGCTTCTTTGTACTGCAAGTACAACTTGGCCATCCCCAGCGATATATCATCACGATCTTTCGCTCCTAAAGCGATAAATGCCGGCGGCATCCCTTGAGCTACCTTGAATCGATGCGAACTACCCGGATAGATCAGAACTTGGAAGTCAGGGCGGGAACTAACCTGCTCCACAACGTCCGCACTATCGGGGTTCCCGGAATCGGATTCCATCGCAGCAAGTGCCGCTAATTCGCCTCCAGCGGAGAAACCTAAAACACCTATCTTGTCCTTTGCGATCTTTAGCTCAGATGCATGACTTCGAACCCATCGGATCGCGCGGCGTGTATCAGCCATCGCATGCTCGTCGACGCTGTATGCAGATCCCTCTTCCCTCGCCAATCGGTATCGCAATACAAAAGCCGCAATTCCGCGATCCGCAAACCACTGTGCTAACGAGTCTCCCTCATGACCCAAACATAACATTCGGTGCCCACCACCGGGCGCTATGATAATCGCCGTTCCATTTGCTTTCTCAGACTCCGGTAAAAACATCGTGATCGAAGGAGCATGCACGTTTGTCACATTGCAAGCTCCATTCGTGCGATCGGTCTTCTCCGGCTCATCTTTCCTATCCTGCGAACCCGGCGCACCTTCGGGCCAAAGCTCAACCCGCTTGGGCTCATCCCCCAAAACCAATCGATCAACAAGCCTACCATCGACTTGAAAACCAACACACAACAAAGCAAACATTGCAAAGAATCGTCTCGCAACTCGATGTTTTGTCGCTAAGCCGTATTCATTTGTTCCAAACACGTTGTTCATCATGAGTCAACTCCATGGGTTCTTAAGGTGATTTATTGGCTAGTTTTGATTGCGTTGGGTTTGTAACGCCGGTGCTCTTCCGGCGGTCAACTAAGCCTTCAGCTCTGGTAACAGCACATCCCAAACATGGTTTAGCTGTCCCTGCATGTTGCTGGTGTTGGCAGTCATTACCACTACTGTACCTTGATCGGGCATCACAACACAGAACTGCCCATCTTTTCCATCGCCCCGATAAGCACCATGCCGACATCGCCAAAATTGGAACCCATACCCTTGATCCCAATCGCTTACGGGTGAACTGCCATTGGACACCTGCTTGGATGTCGCAAGCTCCACCCAGCTGCTCGGTATCAACTGCTTACCTTCCCAATGACCTGTTTGCAAATACAACAAGCCGAATTTGGCGATATCCTCCGTCTTCAGATACAGTCCATAGCCACCGATCGAAATCCCTTGCGGATTTGCATCCCACTTCGGCGTTGCGATTCCTAACGGCCCATAAAGTCGGCTTTGCAAGTACTCATTGACGGTCTGACCGGTGACCTTTTGAACGATCGCCGACTGCATGAAAGTTGCCGGCGTGTTATACCGAAAATGCGTGCCTGGCTTATGGGGGACCGGATGAGCTAAAAATGCTCGGATCCAGTTCTGCTCATTGCGGACGTTAGGCTCGTCTTGATGTCCCGTCGACATCGTTAACAAATCCACCACACGCATCGCCTTCAGGTTCCCGGAGACTTCCTTGGGGGCGTCTTCAGGAAAGAAGGAAAGGACTTCGTCGTACAAGCCTAGCTTACCGTCCTGAACGGCTAACCCAACCGCCGTCGACGTAAACGACTTGCTCAGCGACCACAGTACGTGTGGTTTATCTGCCGATTCACTATCCCACCATTTCTCGGCGATCACTTTGCCATACCGCACAACCATGACGCTATGGATCGTTTGAACCTTCTCTTCCAACGTCTTCAAGAATCGTTGAATCGCTTCAGAAGAGACGCCTTGTAACTCCGGTGTACTTCTGGGTAACCCGTCGGCTTGGATAACCCCAGCCAAGCCCCGTGGCGAAGCTGTCAGCATTCCTGCCGCAGCTATTCCAGTTGCTGTCGCTACACAAAACTCACGCCTCGTCCGAAGATTCAACCCAACTTGACGCATCGCTGACCGCCTCTCGCAATTCGAATCGTTTCCGATGACCTATCGCTGCCCTGCTACCAATAAATGTACTGCAAGAACCTTTCGCGATCCTCCGACGGCAACAAATCGATGTCTTCGACCACATAGCGATTCTCGCGGGTGTCGATCAACAATTTTCCATTATCGCTGTAGTCCAGTGCTTGGCCCGAAGTCCAACGCATGGTGAACTTTTCAGGGCCCTGGTCTGTCTCTACTTCCAGGTTCAAGTACCCTGATTCTAACTGATTCTTGCGAACGCGTAAAATTCGACGCATCAGATAACGACGAGCTAATAATTCGCGAACCAACTCAGCCGATTCTCCAGCCCAAGCGTCGAGCGAGCGAATCATGCCACATTCAACCTCTTCTCCGTTCTCGCCCCAAGTCCTGACGCTGAGATAACCTTCGGGATACTTCGATGGGAAAGTTCGCACGACGAACGTCGAAGCCGCTTGCCGAACTCCCTCGTTCCACAACTCAATACGATCCAAATCCCCGCGACGAAACTCCCAACCGCTTGGATCCATCCAACGAATCACCGGCCCGCTTGATTCCTGGGATTCCTCTCCACCTTCCGCTTGAGCGCCCGTTCCAGCTTGAACGCTCTGCGCATCGTCGCTCGAACTCCCATCGACCAGTGCCACCTTCGATTCGGATCCCTTGGACTCTTGACCGACAGTCTCGCGATTGCCAGCCTCGATCTCCGTAGCCGCATGAATTAGCTTATCAATGTCGGGATTCTTCGTTACCGAAGTTTGAATTCGCACCAAACGAGCGTAAGTACCGTCCATTGACAACAACTCCGCATGAGTACCTTGCTCAATCAAGCGACCTTGATCGAACACGAGAATACGATCGGCATTGCGAAGGGTCGAAAGTCTGTGCGCGATGGCGATCGTTGTCCGACCTCGAATCAATACTCGCAACGCATCTTGAATACTCTTTTCTGCCTCCGCATCGATATTGCTGGTGGCTTCATCCAAAACAAGTATCCTCGGATCGTACAATAGTGTCCGCGCGATGGACAACCGCTGCTTCTCACCTCCGGAAAGCCCCGCACCTTGCTCTCCCAAAAGGGTTTCGTAGCCAAGCTGCTGGCGGCATATGAAATCATGCGCACCGGCTGCCTTCGCCGCTTGTAACCCTTGCTCGATCGTCGCTTGCGGTCGCCCATAACTGAGATTGCGCCATATCGTCCCCCGAAACATAAAGGACTCTTGAAAGACAATCCCTAACCTCTCGCGCAGCTGATGACTAGCAAGATCTCGCAAGTCATGGCCATCGACCAAAATCCTTCCCTCCTGAACGTCGTAGAATCGACCCAACAAATTCACCATCGTGGATTTGCCTGAACCACTTCGCCCCACAATCCCAACCATCTCTCCGGGACGCACTTGGAAACTGACGTTCTTCAAGACAGGCTGGTTGCGATCATACCCGAAACAAACATCGTCGAATTCGATCTCTCCTCGCGGCTGATTCCAATCCACCGGCTGATTCGGTTCGCTGACCGTCAAAGGTGTATCGAGCAGCTCGAGCACTCTCTTGCTCCCCGTCAGGAAACTCGTAAGCCAACTGGTGAAGTTCGACAAAGCGCTGAGCGGTGCATAAAACATTCCAAGGTAAGCTAGGAACGCGATCAGTTCCCCGAGCGTCATGGTATTGCCGATCACATCACGGCCACCGACATACCACACAATCAGGCCACCAAGACTAAAGACGATAGACATCGCAGATGAATACCAAGCATTGGCATCTTCCACCCAGAGCCTCCAATTCCGAAGCTCATCGCTCGTCTTCGCAAACCGTTCGTATTCGCGATCCTCTTGCGCAAACGCTTTGACAACCCGTATCCCAGAGAGCATCCCGCTCAAAACCGAGATCTGTTTCGAGGACGCATCCCAAAGCCGATAGTATCTCGGATATACCTTCTTCCAGAAAATCGATGTTCCTAAAATGACCAGCGGAACTGGAATCAACGTAAAGAGCGCAAGCTTGGGATTGATCCAAATCAACATCGCCCCAACTCCGATAAGCTGAGCGATCTGCAGCAGAAAGCCACCCGTGATCTGATGCATCAAGCCATGCATCACTTCGCTATCGTGCGCGACGCGACCAAGCATCGAACCGACTTGATGGCGATCGTAGTAAACCACCGCGAGACTTTGAAGCTTCTTTACCATTTCCGCACGCAGCGTTCGGGTCAGTCCAGTCCCTATGCTCGTCGCCAACTTCCCCTTGAAAACCGCCACGACAGAGAGCATCACACGCGATGCGGCCAACGATAAGACAATAAGCAACAATGCGGTGCGAAAGTCCGGCAATGGGTCGGTGGCTACTGCTCCCTCCCTCGCTGCGGTCGCTCCATTGCCTGCAAGAACGTTATCGATCAAGTACTGCTGAAGCTTCGGTGGAATCAACTCCGCGATGACGCCGACGATCGTCAAGAGAGACAACAAGATCGCTCCCCGGCGATAAGGCGCGATCAACGTATGGACTCGACGTAGAATCTGCCCTTTCTGCATACACCTGGGGCAACTCTCCTCCTTCGAACTCAATCGCAATGAACAAGTCGGACACTCCGGAGGATCGAATCCAGACGACGAAGCATGCGGATCATGCTCATGCGTCGAGGGGACTTCAAACATCCACGTCTCAGGATGCTCCCGCATCCGCTCAAGCATCCGAGAGACTTTATGGAATCGAGTCGCGTTCGCATTCGAGAACCGCAATAAATCGATCCAGTCCTCTCCTATCCGAACTTGCAACGTCCCTCCACCAACCCCAGCTTGGGTGCGCACGGAAGCAAGCTGCTCCCAAGCCACACTCCGGAGCAATGAAGCGTTCGGACCGTTGCTACTGCTCGTATCTAATCGGACAACGGAGACTTCTTTTGACGAGACAATCAGCCATTCCTCGCTCGGCTTGCCAAGCAGCGAAACATCGGTGCACTGTGCTAGCCACAACGCTCGATGCAATTTCCCCGCTTCCTCCAAACAACTGACAATGACTCCAGGTATTAATACGGCGCTGATGGACTGTTGTTGCTGTGTCAACCGAGGAGACTCCCACCCACGATAGGACAATGAACCACCCTAAAATGAACCATCCGAACTAGAAAGCTGAACATCGAGGAAAACACCTTTTTCTTCGATCGCTCGTTAGAGTCGGAAAGATCGTTTTAGTTCCCCGTTGCCGTTTTTTTTCATAAGCTCCCTGTGGTATCATAGAAAGCCCACCGACAACTTGCCCCGCCCAGAACCCGCCCCCGCCTACCAACGCTTACCCAGCCACTCTCCGCTCTAGATCCGCCTACCCCCCGTGCCGAGGACCGATCAACCATGACTCCTAAATCCTCTCTAGCTGTCATACTGTTCATGCCCCAAATCCGCCCGGCAGGACTCGCCGTAGCACAGCGCCGTCTACCTACGCATCAACTGGCAACTCGAATTCTATCGCTCCTCGCGATTTGCTCGCTGATGACACAAGCAATCACCACACTCTCGGGAACACTTGCTGCCGCTGACACCGATCCACCAACACCCGAGCAACTCTATTTCGAGTCGTCAGTTCGCCCCATCCTCAAAACACACTGTTTCCATTGCCACGGCGAAGCCGAACACCGCGAAGCTGGATTGGACGTACGACTCGTTCACTTGATAACCAAAGGTGGTGACTCCGGTACAGCGATTGTCCCAGGGGATGCATCCGCAAGCTTGCTCTACAAACGGGTCGCCGACGATGAAATGCCCCCGGGTGGAAAATCCCTTTCCCCAAAGGAAAAAGAAATCCTGCAACGCTGGCTTGCTCAAGGCGCCCGGACCAAACGAAGCGAACCGCAGACTCCCCCACTCGAAGACTGGACCGAAGAAGAACGAACTCACTGGGCTTACCAAAGCGTTGTAGCTGCCCAACCCCCAAAACTCGAACTTACCAGCAATGCGTCAACTGCCGAGTCGCTTCTCTCTCCCGTCGATGCCTTTATCCTGGATAAGTTGCAAAAGCAATCGCTATCGTTCTCCCATTCCGCAGATCGCTTAACCCTCATCCGACGGTTGTCGTTCGACCTGCGAGGAATTCCTCCGAGCCACGAAGAAATTGCCAACTTCATCAATGACACCAATGTCGACGCCTACGAACGGCTTGTCGATCGCTTGCTTGCCGACCCACGCTACGGTGAACATTGGGGGCGACATTGGCTCGATGTAGCGGGCTATGCGGACAGCGATGGCTACAGCGAACAAGACACCGAACGCCCTTGGGCATTTCAATATCGCGACTATGTGATTCGAGCGTTCAATGAAGACCTACCGATCGATCGATTTGTCTTGGAACAACTCGCCGGCGACGAATTAGTTCCTACTCCATGGGAAGCGATCTCTGAAGAACAGCAACGCATGCTAGCTGCGACCGGTTTCCTGCGAACTGCTCCCGACGGTACAGGTCACGAAGGAGTCGATCAGAACGTAGCCCGAAACGAAGTCCTCGCTGAGACGATCAAGATCGTCACCGGCGGACTGATGGGCATGACCGTCGGTTGCGCTCAGTGTCACGACCACCGCTACGATCCTATCTCGCAGCGCGATTACTATCGTATTCGCGCAATCTTCGAACCGGGCTTAGATTGGAAAAACTGGCGGGATAAAAACGCTCGCCTAGTCAACCTTTGGTCCGCCGAAGAACGTCAACGCGCAGCGGATGTCGATAAGTTGCTTGCGGAACTAGAAGCCACGCGGCTAAAGGAACTCGATGGAATCGTCGCAGATATCTTCGAAAAGGAATTGATGAAACTTCCCGAAGAGCAACGTCAAGAAGCCCGTACAGCACGCGATACCGCAGCTGATATAAGGACTCCGGAGCAACAGAAACTCCTACGCGATTTCCCAAGCTTGAACGTCGATCGCGGTAGCGCTGTGCTTTACGATGGAGCACGTATCAACGAGTTCAACAAGAAGTTCGAAACGCAACAAGCCGACATACGAAAAGCTCGACCCGCCGATTTCTTCTTGGCTTGCTTTTCCGAAGTGCCAAATCAAGTGCCAGCGACCCACTTGTTTTTCCGAGGAGACTTTCAGCAACCTCGTGACCCGATCTCCCCAGGTGGCTTGAGCGTCCTTCAAGAACAAGATCGCATCCTCCCGGACGCTCCTGAAATCCCAACCTCTGGTCGCCGCCTGCAATTCGCGAAGATGATCACACAAGGGGTCCATCCTCTCTTCTCACGTTCCATGGCAAACCGTCTGTGGATGCCCCTTTTCGGCCGGGCACTCTCGAGCAACCCCGGGGACCTTGGACGATTAGGTGAACCTCCTACCCATCCCGAACTCCTCGATTGGCTGTCCCATCGCCTAGTCGACTCGCAATGGAGCCGAAAGAACTTCACCCGCGAACTGCTGGTCTCGAATACCTACCGACAGTCCTCCGCTAAGAACGGACTGCACCAAGACAAAGATCCGCAAAACGCTTTGCTCGGTCGAATGTCCTTGCGACGCTTGCAAGCTGAATCGGTTCGCGATGCCATGCTCGCCACAAGCGACATGCTGACCTTGAAAATGTACGGAGCCCCTTCCTCGGTGAATCCCGACGAAGTCGGACAATTTATCCTTGGCAAAGCAACCCGCGACGGGAACGGAATCTTGGTTGCCAAACAAGAAGAAGTCTCCGACACCTATCGCCGAAGCATCTACACCCAAATCCGACGCTCCATGCCCTTGGGTGTCTTGGAACCCTTCGATCCTGCTACCATGACTCCCAACTGCGACCGACGTTCGAATTCCACAGTCGCTACCCAGTCGCTAATGCTCATGAACAACTCCACCGTCATCCGTTTATCCGAACACTTCGCCACGCGGGTGATTCGCGAAGCTGGTTCCGATGCGACCGCGCAAGTCACCCATGCTTGGCTGTTGGCCTTTGGAACTCAACCGAACCAAGAGCAGCAAGCCCGCAGCCTTGAAGGACTCGTTGCACTCCGTGCAGAACTGCTTCCAAAAGAACTCGATCCAGCCAAGGTCGAAGCCGAGACGAGCAAGAGTCAGCACCAAGCGTTGGCTTTGTATTGCCAAGCCTTGCTCTCCTCGAACGCCTTTTTATACGTTGACTAACTTATTCGTTGACTTACATCGATGACCGGGAACGAAGACGCGCAATGATTCGCTTCGCCGCAAACAGATCAAACACATGAAAACCGAATAGTAGGATTTCAAGATGAAACGCAACCAAGCGAACGCCACGCATGCACCCTGCAGCTCGCGCCGACACTTCCTTGCACAACAAGGGATTGCGGGAGCCACATTATGGATCGCCGGTGCGCTTGGGCAACAAAGCATTGCGACACCGCCAAAACCGAACACCGCACCCGTAAACTACGACTTGAAACCCAAGCCGAGTCATCGGCCAGCACAAGCGAAGTCCATGATTTCGATGTTCATGCAAGGCGGTCCATCGCACATGGACTTATTCGACCGCAAACCGGAAATCGAAAAGCGCAGCGGAGAGAATTTCTCCGGCGAGCTCAAGTACGACAATGCGGCCGAATCATCCGCAAAAATTTGGGCCGGGCCTTGGAAGTGGGAACGCTACGGCCAATGCGGAATGGAGCTTAGCGAATTAGTTCCGCATCTCGGTTCGATCGCCGACGACGTCACATTGATACGCTCGATGAATACGGGAGTGAACAATCACGGCCAGTCCATCTATGCCTTGCACCATGGGCGCGTTACAGCCGGTCGCCCTGTACTTGGTTCATGGTTGACCTTTGGGCTTGGAAGCGAGAGTCAGCAATTACCCGCATTCGTCGTCTTGACCGATCCAGGTGGACTACCTGTTTTGGGAACCGATTGCTGGTCGAATGGCTGGTTGCCATCGGTGTATCAAGGGACCGTTATACGGCCCCAGGAGCCTCGAATTCTCAATCTCAATCCTCCGCCTCATCTGACGGGCAAACCCCAAAAAGCCTATTTGGATTTCCTAAAACAAATCAACGCGGAGCATTTTGCGAACCGCCCTTACGAGAGTGATTTACAAGCACGCATGGGGAGTTACGAATTAGCCGAATCGATGCAATCGGCAGCCAAAGAAGCATTAGATATCGGGCAGGAGACCGAAGCGACCCATAAGCTTTATGGGTTGGATCAAGAGCCAACGCGGGAATTCGGGACTCGTTGCTTGATAGCCAGACGTCTTGTCGAGCGAGGAGTAAGATTCGTGCAGATCTACACTTCTACTCAGCAGTGGGACCACCATGCCAACATCAAAGACGCCCTGCCGGCGGCTTGTAAAAAAACCGATCAGCCATCAGCAGCGCTGGTCAAAGACCTCAAAGATCGCGGTTTGCTCGACAGTACGTTGGTCCACTGGGGGGGCGAGATGGGGCGACTGCCGGTGGTACAAAACGAGAAGAACGTAGGGCGAGACCACAATACGTATGGTTTCAGCACTTGGTTAGCTGGCGGAGGGATCAAACAAGGGTGTATTTACGGTCAAACTGACGATTTCGGTTACCAAGCCGTCACAGATATCGTCCACCATTACGATTATCACGCAACTTTGATGTATTTGTTCGGCTTGGAGGCTGATAAATTAGTGTTTGCTCGACCTGGCGGGAATGGAACCTTGCTCGATGGCCAACCTGGCAAAATCGTCGAAGGGATCCTCAAAAACCCGATACTCAATAACCCGGTCCCCAATAACCCGGTCGCAGCAACACCAGCCTAACCGAACAAGCTGCTCGTCTCAGAAAGTCGAAAGAACAACACATGTCAAAAACCGAAGAGCCCTTAGATGTGATCGCCGTCGGCGCACACCCCGATGACGTAGAGATCGCATGTGGAGGAACACTTGCTGCCCTGGCCGAACAAGGGTACCGGGTTGGGATCATCGATTTGACCGATGG
>CAIJIZ010000463.1 GCA_903820735.1 uncultured Pirellula sp. | reverse complement strand
GTCGCGCAGGCGTTGATCTTCATTCCATTTCACATCGCATTGCCCTTCGGAGTCGAGGATCAAGCGGTAGAACGGTTGTTCGGCGTTCCCATTCGGCTCTGTGGAAGCGAGTCGGTTGGCAAATGGACTGCTTGCGATGCTATTCGATGCGATGTTCCTCGAATAGTTCTGAGCACTACCGTTCGTTGCGATATCGTTGTTCGAACTGTTGTTGGATGGGTTATTTGGGTTGGGGATTTCCTCGCGTAGTACCCATAACGTTGCGCGCTGGCTTACGGCGTGAAAGGAGCCTTGGGTGACCCGCACGTTTCCTTCAAGTCTGTAAACGAGATAGTTTCCTTGTTCGCTCCGATCCGCACTGTGGGCTTGGACGGTGATCGAGAAGCGAGGATCAGATAAAGGCACACCGATCTCGGTAGCGTTAACCCGAGGGATCCAGAAGCACAGGGATACAAGAAAACAAATCAATGCGAACCAGCGAAAATTCCGGGCGCAGCAGTCCCCCTGCAAGCCGTCAGTCCGTTCGGCTCGCGGTGAATGAATTCGAATTTTTGAGGAGAAGGATCCCACTCGCTGTGACTGATTTCCTGGTGAAAGGTGGGGGCGTAACGACTGCGCAGTGGGTCGGAGTATAGAAACCTAAAAATTTCACCTCAAGACGAAGGTTTCGCTAAAGTCGCCTGAAAGATCAAGTCGATTCAAGTTGGACGAGGTGGCGGGCATTTGCCCAGCTCCCCTAGTTAACCTAGTTTGCCAGACTCGAACGATCTCAGGACCGTATGTCGAATATTGATTCGCTTGCTCGAACGCTGATTCGAGAAGGTCATTGGTCGGATGCCGTGCGGCTATACCGCGATGAATTAGGGGTTTCGATTCTGCAAGCCGAAGCCAAAGTGGCGATGCTCGCGGAAGAGAATGGCGTTCTGCACCCTGAAAGATGGGCGAGTTGGCTCGCTATCGCATTCGCCGGTTTTTCTTTATTTGTTCTGGCCGGTTGCCTTCAGTGGTTTCTGTAAACAGCGGTTTCTGTAAACAGCGACTCCTGTATTGGTTCCTCGAGACGGGCTTTCCAAAACAAAGCAGTTGTCTCGATTTGTCTTGCTCGGCACCGCTAGCAATACCAAGTAACTAAGCAACAAGTAACTAAGAAACTGGTTTTACGGCGGCTTCGGCGCTCAACCGAGGAATGAGCTTGCTCATCATCTCTTGGATGTCTCGGAAAATTCTTGAGATGCGGCCTTCGAGGTAATGCGAAGCGACGGCCGCCGGTATGGCGACCATCAACCCAGCAAGGGTGGTGACGAGAGCTTCGTAAATTCCAACAGCTAGAAAATCCGCCCGGTTTTGGCCAGCGACCAATTTGGTGGTGTCGTGGAATGCGCGAATTAACCCCCAGACGGTTCCGAGCAAACCCAGCAGTGGGGCGATGCCAGCGCCGAGGTTGAGCCAACGGACGTTTGCATAAGCTCGGTCGACTTCGCGCTGGATCGAATCGGCGACAGCGGTTTGAAGTTCACCCATCGAATGCCCCGTTGCATTGGTTGCTGCTTGAAGGATTCGCTCCAAGGCTGAGTTCCCTTCCGAGCCGGCTTGCTGTAGCTCTTGTTTGTCAAATTCGGGGGATTTCAAGGCGCGACGAATCATGGAGACCGTACGTTTAGGCATCAATTTCGAAGCCCTGAGTCCGATCCATCGTTCGAATAGAAACGTCACGACGATCAAGCTCATGATTCCGATTGGGATCATAAACACGCCGCCACGACGAAGCAGTTCAAAGAAGTCCATTCCGAATTGTTGCGCATCTTGGGTGCTTTGAGCCAACGCCCAAGGTCCTAGATTGGCGGATGCAGAAAGCCAAGAAAACATAGGGGTAAAGATCATCATTTCACTTGGATCGTAGGATTTGCTGTCTGCGATTGAGCATGCTGCACAGGGGGCGTGCAGGCAAGCTAATCGGTAACTGTTTGTTTTATGGATTAACTGTTTGTTTTATGGATTGTAGGAAAGGACTCGATAACACTCGGCTTGGCTTGCGTTGCCCCAAGGATCGCAGCGCTCGATGATCCCTTTACGCACGAGTTCTTCGATATGTGCTCGAAGCGTGGCAAGTTCATCATGCGATTGCTCGTCCGTGACTTGGTTATGGCGTCGAGCCCATCTCTCTCGCTGTTCGATGCGAGAATGTAGCCCTTCGTAATCCACCAAAATGTATCCGACTCGAAGGTGTTCGAGCAAGGAAAAATCGGGAATGTCGGCATCCTCATGCCACCAAGGTCGGGTGTGGGTCCGAACTTTCCAGAAGAACACATCCGAGGTGCCAAGCACGAGCCAGTCAGGGGGGGGAATGTCTTGCGCGTCCCCTTTGCGCTCAGATTCCACCCAATCGCTATAGGCTGGGTAGAAGGATGATTGGTCCAGCGAGGGAGCAAGGGCATTTTCCCTAGTGTTGCTTTCACTGGGTTTGCTTTCAATGGGTTTGCTTGACTCGTATGTGTTCGCATCGTTGGCGGCAGTCTCGTCGTCAGGAAGGTGGTCGTGGCGCAGGTAACTGGGGAGATATTGATCTAGGGAAGCGAGCAAGCGTTGGTCGCAGTAGGGCCATGTCGGAATGCAGACGCAAGTCCAGGTGAGGATCAACCAACATAGTGGAGCGGTAAACCAACGTCCCACGAAGTTCTGCAATTGCTGAATGCCGCACGCTGCGGGCAAAGCAAGCCAGAGTACGGCGATGACCCATCCCCGTTCAAGCCTTCCTCCAAGAATACACCACATCAGCCACCATGTTCCTACGCAAAGGCATCCCAGCGAAGCACGTCGGTCGCGACACAGGGC
>CAIJIZ010000462.1 GCA_903820735.1 uncultured Pirellula sp. | reverse complement strand
TGTGTCATCAAAGCGAGGGGAAACAAAGTATCTCGTCTAAATGCTCTGGTTCTGAAATCGATGGTTCGGAACCAAGCACCGAGCCAGTGCTTGTTGTTGGGAAGCTTGATGCTCCGCCGAAGGTCAGAAGTGTATCGTTGAGTTTGAGTAGAGGGGAGGTATTAGGAGTCGCAGGGCTAGTTGGATCCGGAAGGACCGAGTTGTTGCGATTGATCTTTGGTGCGGATCGAGCTCGTAGCGGATCAGTTTGGGTGGAGGAGGCATCGGGGGCAGATGGAAAGCAGAGCTTGAGCACCAGAGCGATGTTTCGTTCACCTCGAGAAGCGGTATGTTCGGGGGTTGTAATGGTAAGTGAGGATCGAAAGTCTGATGGGCTACTTCTCGATCAATCGATCTCGATGAACATTCAGCTTCCTCAGTTCGTACAAGGCTGGTTAAGTATCTTCCACCGCTACGTACCGGCACGGGCGTCGCATGTTGCGAATCGGTATATAGAGCAGTTGGGGATTCGCAGTGAGTCGTGTGAGCAGTCCGTGGGGAGCTTAAGCGGCGGGAATCAGCAGAAGGTTGTCTTGGCGAAATGGCTTGAGCGATCCGGCAAGGTCTTTTTACTTGACGAGCCAACTCGTGGTATCGATAGCGCTGCTCGCGAGATGGTCTATCGCGTGATTCGTCAGCTTGCTTCTGAAGGTAAGGGTGTGCTGGTGGTAAGCAGTGACCTTGAAGAGTTAATCGAGATATCGGATCGAATCGTAGTCTTATCGAACGGGCGATTGACCGAAGAGTTTGCAGGACCGGTGTATGATAAACCAGCCATCGTTGCGGCGATGTTTTCGGGATATAACCCCGGAAGGTAACCGTTGTTTCTTCATTGAGAACGAAGGTCCGCGTAGTCGTTCTTAGTGTGCTAATAAAAAAAGCGATCGACCTTGTAGGTCGATCGCTTCTCATCTGTTCCCTGCATTCGGTGTTGCAGGACCCGAGCGCAGAGGTCACATGATGTTCCTCTGGACAGTTCGGATCGTTGCAGAATTACAGAGCGTTGGATGCATCGGTGAACATGTTCGACAATGCGCCACCCATGGCGGTCACGGCGATGATAGCGGCGATGGCTACGAGTCCGACGAGCAAGCCGTACTCGAGCATGGTTGCTCCACGTTGATCACGAACGAAACGAGCAGCTACTTTGGACAAAACGGATGAAAACATTTCTGCAACTCCTGCAATAAATTGTCTTACTTGACTCGTGCGCTCGATCCCATTGGTCAGCTGTTCACTTGTCTTGATGCATGGACGTAAGAGCGAACAGTGTGCCGAAGGGGGTAGCTTTGCAGAAAAAGAATCCGGATTTTGTTGCCGTGGTTGTTTATAGGCGGAAATCCCTGAGAAATCGTTGAGATTGTCGCATTGAACCTTTTTGCGTTTTGGGATTCGTTTGCGTTAGAAGCAGCGAGAAGCGGGAGTGGGAGCTTGCTGCAGTTGAGGGATTGTCCCAGTTTGTGACGAGCTCGTTCGAAGTGCGACAGGAGTTCGAGTCGTCTAGGTATAGCAATAAAAAAAGCGATCGACATTGTAGGTCGATCGCTTCTCATCTGTTCCCTGCATTCGGTGTTGCAGGACCCGAGCGCAGAGGTCAGATCACTTTCCTCTGGACTGTCCGGATCGCTGCCGGTTTACAGAGCGTTGGATGCATCGGTGAACATGTTCGACAATGCGCCACCCATGGCGGTCACGGCGATGATAGCGGCGATGGCTACGAGTCCGACGAGCAAGCCGTACTCGAGCATGGTTG
>CAIJIZ010000461.1 GCA_903820735.1 uncultured Pirellula sp. | reverse complement strand
CTCCATCTTCCAATCCGTCCCCAGGAAATCTGCTGTGTTCGATTCGACGATTGGCCGCTGGCAGACGAAAGACCCGAAGAGCTTTGATGCTGGGGATACGAATCTGTATCGCTTCGTGGGCAACCATCCTAGCTATGCGACCGATCCGAGTGGACTTGCTGAGTGGGATCCCAAAGTAATTAGAGAAGCGATACGTGCGGCGGATAGCGACTTCGCTGCGTTGTTTGATTATCACGTAGTAACACTAGAACCAACTAAAGAGTCCTCACCGATAGTAGGGTATGCGCTGCCATCTTACAGATACATAAATGCGTACTACCCCGAAAACTGGTCGAACGAACAGGTTATTGACGCCATCTTTGCTAATACAAGTACCTGGAGTGACTCCGATTTATTGGACTATGTAGCGACCGCATCGAAGCACTTTGGTCGGTACACGAACCCAATGGGATATCCCCGAAATTGGATCGGTTCGCGTGGAGACTTAGTCGCGGAATTGCAGGCTGAGCAAAGAGACAAATACCGAAAAGCAGTTGCTCAAATCGCGCCGCTTATAACGGATTCCATGAGAAGTTTCCCGTTGTTCGGTGAGGGAGCGTACGCGACCTACATGATCGTAGATGGTCGCGCGATCGAATATGCAACTGGAATTGTTAAAGATTCCGTCGCTGCTGCATCCGCCCTTGGTGAATTTGCGAGGGAAAATCCCAAGTTGTTAATTGCGGGCGGAGCAGCCGTAGTTATTGTTGGCGTTGATGGAAAGATTCTTAAGAAGTTTGACGCCCCAAAGGAGGCATTGGTTTTACCGAGATCGCTTGGAGCCAAGGGCGTCATCAATGTCGAAAGCAAAATCAAGAATAGTCCATACGCAATTCGCCAAGCTGAGGCTTTGGGCCAGCACGCTCAGAAGGATGTTGATAATTTACTCGTTCAGCTGGCAAATGGAAACGCAAACCCTGGCATTGGAACGAGAGCTCTTGGCAACGGATTCTTCGAACTCCGAGGGCGAAACGCTGGTCGTGTAATCATCAAGCAAATCGACGATCACAACTACGACATCGTTGGAAAGTTCCAAGGGCATGCTATGGGAGATGCCGCAAACAGCAACGTAATCAACCGTCTAATGGGGGAGTACAGTAAATAGAATTATGACTACGACCAAGAAATCCGTACGCGAATTGGGGGGAGAGTTTTGGGCCGAACTTAACCATGAACGAGAGTCTCCCCACTCGAAATTAGCGGCAATCACCTGGCAGCAATCGAATGAATTGTGCGATTTCCTTATGTCCGTGCTGGCGAGACATGTTGGATCTCAAATTGCGAGCGACGAGGGGCTTGAAGTAACCCCGCGCCCGTTAAATCCTACAAAAGAGGTTGACGCGTAACACTGCCATGCCCCAGTTAAGACAGTGGCTTCGCGAACACCGGTAATACGATCAGAGATTGAAACGCGGGGCACGGAATCAATTGCGAGGAGAGATAAGGCTAGGTTGAATCGACTTGTTGATTCGTCTTTGAGTACTAAGCATGCAAAGTCAAAGGGATTGATGCGTGGGCTCGTTATCGTTGGCTCAGTGTTTGGAGCCACGAGTCTTGCGGAAGATGCGATTGCGGCTGGAGATGTACTTACCGAATCTAGGGCGATTAAAAATGCAAAGCAAGCTGCAGAACGTGGTGACGTAGTAGGTGTTACGGGCCGAATTGTGGTCGTATTTTTGGCCGAATTGAGACGGTAGAGATTTAGACCTTTTTTTGGTGTGATGGCCGAATTGTTGCGAATTTTGGAGCGGACCAATACGATGTCACGGGCCGAGTCGACTCTAGTGGGACCTGGTGCTGATTGGCTGAATTGCAGTCGTATTTCGACCAACCATGGTCATCGATTCCAGAGCCGAGCGACTCTATGTGCGTTTGAGCCGCATCTACGTAAAAAAAGTGCGATCGCTCGATTCGAACGATCACACTTCATGCGTCTTTTTGCGCCGTGGATTCTACTCGCCGTATACTCTATCCGCCCCGGATCCTATTCGCCCGCCGAGTGGGCCGAAGGTGTACGACGCCCAAGTTCGCGCGAGTACTCCATTAACCACTTCTCTAAGATGCCCACGGCCGGTAGGAAGTCATGCCCCTGGATCATCATTAGGTCGATATTGTTGTAGTTCTCCTTGCAACAGAAACAATGTGCTAGATTATTGCTCGGGTTCACTGTCGCGCGAAGCTCTTTGCAGTTGGGACACTGAAACCGAAAGTAACCATCGCTCTGCTTTGCAATCGGACCGAAATTGCCCAGCCGCTGAATCGTTAATTTCATCGGTAACTCATTACGTATCCGCCAGAGTAATTCTTTCGTGATCATTATCATAAATCCTTGAGATTTGAGTAGTGAGGTTGGAGTCAAAAATCTTTCAAGTCGACTTGGTGTTGCCAATGTGGCTGCATCAAGACGCGATTGATAACGTCGATGTCGATCGTTCGACCGTTGGCCGCTCGAACGGCTTCGAGCATTGCGGACAAACACAGATTGCGACACCGACGAAGAACACCATCTGCCGAACGAATGATGAGCTCCGTCGCACCAGTCGTGAATGTACTATGCGCTAACCCAATCCGATCCAGTTCGCGATGGATAAACTCACGTACCACATCATCATGCAACCGCTTGGTTACGACCGAGTAAGTCACTCGGCTCTTGATATCCTGATTGACGGCCAAGTCCAAATTCGAGAGCAACTCCACTTGGCCAATCAGAATCAGGTTGTGATTCTTGGGAAAGTCTTCAAGCAATACGCAGGCTGCTTCCAATCAGGCAAGCGCAAGAGTCGATTAGAAGGGATGCGGGCTGCGATCCTGGAACAGAACCGACAACAAGGGATCGCAAGTCCGCGTGCGGAGCACAAGGCGAAGCTACTGGCGCTTGGGATCGAGCAGACCGACGAGGCCAAGGCCCAGCGCCTGCAGCGCACACCGGCGTGCTTGACATGTGGCAAGCCCGGGATGCAATCGGGCCAGCATCGCAACGCACTAGAAACGCATCGCTATCTCAACGCGTTAAGAGCACTCATCGCGTTCTTTGCATGGAGCGCTGCGACGAGTGATCATTGGAACTCGT
>CAIJIZ010000460.1 GCA_903820735.1 uncultured Pirellula sp. | reverse complement strand
GATGATTTGGTTGCTACGGTAGCTATTTTCGATTGAGCGAATGACATCTGGCAAGGACAAAGTGTGTTCAGCGGCGATTTTGGCGCAAGGATCGAATTCCGGCGATAGAGATTTCGAGCCATCGATGTTTTGGACGAGTTTACAAGGGACACTTCCCCAGGGGGATTCGACGAGGATAGATTCGCGATGAAGGATTAGTCGATTGCATGAGGACTTTCGGATACCGAGGGTTCCCGTGTGTTGGAAGAGAGTCTGTTCGATGAGAGGGGATCGGTCGGTGGGTACGAGGACGGATAGCAGGGTCGCTGGTCGATTTTTTTTCATTTGGATGGGTGTGCAGAATACATCCAGAGCGCCGGCTGCCCAGAGTCGATCGATGGCGAAACCGATTTGTTCAGGTGAGATGTCGTCGAGGTTTGTCTCTAGAAGGACGACTGAGTCTTGTTGAATCAAAGAGTGTGTGGATGGGTTCGTTGCGAGTCCGAGAAAAATTCGAAGGACGTTTGGACGGTCTGGAAGGTCACGAGTTCCGGCTCCAAGGCCGATTGTATCGAATTGCATTGCGGGGATAGGACCGAAGGAAGAAGCGAGTTCGGCGAGGATCGCTGCACCGGTCGGGGTGGTCATTTCGTGGGGTAGTGAGCAAGGCGCGATTGGAATCGAACGGAGCAATTCGGCGGTTGCAGGGGCGGGGATAGGAAAAATACCGTGAGAGATTTTGATCTGGCCGGTGCCGGTCGGTACAGCTGAAGCTTGAGCGGACTCGATAGCAAGTTGATCCCAGGCGATGGCGGTACCGAGGATATCGATGATAGAATCGACAGCACCGACTTCGTGAAAGTGGACTTGATCGAGTGGGATTCCGTGTACGCGAGCTTCGGCTTTTGCGAGTCGTTCAAAGATACGGGTTGCGAGTCGTCGTGCGTTTATCGAGATGTTTGCTTGGGCTAGTAGTTCGAGGATATCGCAGAGGTTGCGATGTGTTGGGTCATCGGGTGCGAGAATTTGTAGTTTTTTTGCGGCAAGCCCGCACTTGCGTGTGGGGTTTAGAGAAAGGGTAGCTTTCAGTTGCAGAGAATCGATTGCAGATTGGATGGGTTGCAGATTTGCGCCGCAATCGAGGAGTGCGGCGAGGGTCATATCGCCGCTGATGCCGCTAGAGCAGTCCAGGTAAGCTATTCGCATGCTGGTGATTTGGATGAAGTGAAATCAGTTTTGGGTGTTGATGGGTTGTGAGCCTACGGGGGGTCGATGGTACACGAAAGTTCGGGAATCTCCCATAGAAATAGGTGGGGAATAAAGGAGAGGGGGGGGGAGGGTGTTGGTGGAGCTCAGCGCGGTGGTGTTGCGAACGCGTGGAGGCTTAACCGAGAAACCGCAGCAATGCTAGCACAACTGCGTTCGAGATTGGCATGGTAAGGGAAAGTTGGTATTGTGCAGCGTTGAGGGAGTCGGCCCTGCATCGGATATGTCCGTGCGTCGGATAGGCCCCTGCATCGGATAGGTTGTGCATTTACAAGGCGAAGGATTGCCGCAGAGAGATTTATGGGAAACCCAGCAAGGAAAGTTGGTAGGGAGGCTCGAGTCGTGCAGGAGCGTCAGGAGCGGCTTGCTCGTGGTGTTTCGGTTGTAGAGCACGGTGTGTCGGTCTTGATGCAAATGGCCCACATGATGGACGAGGAGTTTGTATTGGCTGCTGAGCGGATAACAGCGATGCGTGGGTCGTTGATTGTCTGTGGGATAGGGAAGGCTGGTTTGATTGGTCGGAAGGTAGCAGCGACATTTTCTTCGACGGGAACGCGGTCACATTTTCTGCATCCGTCGGAAGCGTTGCATGGAGATTTGGGGTGTGTGGGGCCGAACGACGTTGTATTGTTGTTTTCAAACAGTGGATCATCGTCGGAAGTGGTGGATTTGTTGCCTTACCTTTCGCGAAGATCGGCTTCGTTGATTGCGATTACGAGCAAGATCAACAGTCCTTTGGCTTTAGCGGCGGACATCACGTTGTTGACTCCTACGAGCAGCGAGGCTTGCCGTTGGAATCTTGCACCGACGTCGAGCACATTAGCGATGTTAGCGCTTGGGGATGCGTTAGCGTTGGTGGTAAGTGAGATCAAGAATTTTGGGGAGGAAGATTTCGCGCAATTGCATCCGGGGGGGGCGTTAGGGCAGCGGTTAGCGATTGTCGACGAGGTGATGAGACCGCTTGAGGAATGCCGTTTGTGCCATGAGGGAGCGAGCATACGTCAGATGTTGGTTGACACATCGCGTCCGGGTCGTAGGACTGGGGCGGTGATGATCGAGAACACCGCGCATTCGTTGGTTGGTATTTTTACCGACAGTGATTTGACACGTTTTCTTGGGGCAGGTCGCAGGGATGCTTCGGGAGCTTCGGGCGTCTCGGGCGCGTCGGACGATTTAGATCGTTGTATTTCGGAGGTGATGACTCGCAAGTTCTCGGCGATTCGGACTGGGGCGAAGGTATCGGAGGCGATAGAGATTCTTTCGCATCGCAAGATCAGCGAGTTGCCAGTAGTGAACGATTTGGATCAACCGATTGGATTGATCGACATTACGGACGTGATAGGGATTGCGGAGTCGGCGGTGGGTAGGGGAGAGGTTGGAGAGTGTATGGAGGAAGGTGCAGAGGGGAGGGTGGTGGTGGGCCAGCCGCATTTGCGGATCTTTGGAGCCACGTTGTAGTTCGAGTTTTTGCGGTTTGGTTTTTGGAAGATAACGCAGGAAAGAAGTCAGTGAGGGATTCGTTGAAACATCGCGACTATGAGATAGCCAAGCCGATTCGACTTATATTAAGTGATGTCGACGGGGTGTTGACCGATGGGTTGATCACG
>CAIJIZ010000459.1 GCA_903820735.1 uncultured Pirellula sp. | reverse complement strand
GACTATGGCTTCGCGGTGGTGAGAATCAAACGCGACTTAAGCTTAGTCGCATCGGAAAGCTTGAATTGGCGTGGCTGGGCTTGTTCGTTATTCTCAGTACGTTGTGCCTTTGGAAGACTCTTCAGCATTTCGGTGGCTCGGCGTCATTCTGGGATGCGTTGACAACTTCGCTCAGCCTAGCTTCTCAGTGGATGCTAAACCGCAAGCAGTTGGAAAACTGGCTGGGCTGGATCGTTGTTGATGCGATCTACATTCCGCTCTACGCTTCTAAAGGACTTTATTTGACGGCAATTCTTTACGCGGTCTTTCTTTGCATGGCATTCATCGGATGGAGACAATGGTACCGGTCTTGGAACGCGGATTCGCAATTATCTTCAGAGGGGACTGCATGACATGACGTTAGGATTTGTCGTTGGGAAATTCTATCCACCACACCGTGGTCACAAACATCTCATCGAATCCGCGCGTAAAGAAGTCGATGAACTGATCGTCATGCTTGCCGCTCATCCGTCGCAATCGATTCCAGGCGAAATGCGTTACGCTTGGTTGCGCGAGATCCATCCCGATTGCGACGTCCGTTTGGTTGCCGACGAACTTGAGGACGATTCGCAGCAATGGGCTGACTTTACAATCAAGTACTTGGGTCGAGCTCCTGACGTTGTTTTTTCAAGCGAAGATTACGGGCCCATTTATGCATCCCTGATGGGGGCTCGCCACGTCATGGTGGACCAACCGCGTACGACTGTACCGATCTCAGGAACTCAAATCCGCGCTAACCCGCTATTGTATCTCGATCATTTGGAACCCTGCGTTCGAGCTTGGTTCGTCAAACGAGTCGTTCTAGTCGGTGCAGAGTCAACTGGCAAAACCACGCTAGCCCAGCAACTTGCCGCTCACTATCAAACCGTCTGGGTCCCTGAGTATGGACGCGAACACTGGGAAGAGAAAGTAACGAGGTTAACGAGTCCAGATTCTTCGCCCAGTTGGAGCGAGGAAGAGTTTATTCACATCGCCCAGGAGCAACAACGTCGCGAGGACTTATCGGCGAGACAATGCAATAGGGTACTTTTTTGCGACACAAATGCGTTTGCGACGGGGACATGGTACGAAAGGTACTTTCAAGCTCGTCATCCTTTCGTTGATTCGATTGGCCAACAATCCAAAGCGGATCTCTATTTGCTGACAGCCCCTGATGTTCCATTTGTCCAAGATGGCTTCCGTGACGGGCAACATATTCGAAACTGGATGCATGACCGATTCGCAGAGCAACTCGCGATCCTATCTCAACGCGATCGAGCATTACGTGTGGTGCAGATCCACGGTTCCTATGAACAGCGACTTGCCACCGCGATCGCGTCAGTCGATGAAATGCTCGGCTCGCAAGCGGCGTGTCCTTGAGGTCGATCTAACGGACCTGCCTTAAACCTTGTACGCTGCACCAGTGCAGCCTAGCACTCAAGGATCGCTGTTTTGTTGGGGCTATCAAATCATCGATTTGCGTGCACAAACGGAAAAATTAGAAGGCCGATGATTGCTGCGCCTAGCACGATTAGCGGCTCCGGTAGTTTCTTGAACTTCAGCAGAAGTCCGATCGTGACCAGCAGCAAGAGAATCTTGGGAATCTCTGGGGTCCAGCCGTTTTCAAAAATAGTGCGTCGGCCTAGGACGACACATGCGCCAGCAATCGCTCCTACGGCAGCTGCGGTCACACCATCGACGAACGCAACGATTCCCGGTCGTTTCCCATGCTTCTTGAAGTAGGGCGCGGGAATGATCGTAAGCAGGTAACAAGGTAGAAATGTGGCGAGTGCGGCTGCGGATGCGCCGGCAAAACCGGTCAAGAAGTCGGTTCCACGGCCCGTCACGAGGTAGCCGATAAATCCAACCGTAATGACGACTGGTCCAGGAGTGATCATCGCTACGGCCACAGCGTCGAGGAACTCTTGATCATTGAGCCAGCCGTATTCCTTAACGACGCCGCTGTAGAGGAATGGCACAATAGCCAATCCGCTCCCAAAGACGAAGGCTCCCGCTTTCGTGAAGAACATAGCGATCTTTGCCAACAGTTCGGCCAAAGAGTTCTCGGCAGATGCAAGTGTGACAAATGGCGGAAGAAATGCAGCGTTCACAGAATTCGGCCAATTTCGCCAAGGGGATGTGCGGATCGCCCAAACGATCAATCCGGCTCCGAGGAAAAGCCAGATGCTTTCTGACTCGGTGATAATCGTGGTCGCTGCACTCGCAGAATAAATCGACCACAGCAAGATGTTCTTACCGATTGTCTTTTGCGTAAGCTTGTACGCGCTGATCGTAATGATTCCGATCACGCTAGCTCCCACGCCGTAGAAGACCGACTGCATCCAACTGATACCGCCGAACGTGACGTAGGCCCACCCAATTGCCAAAACCATCAGGAATGATGGAAGTACAAACGCGATCCCGACCAGTGTTGCCCCAAGTATTTTGTAGTGCACATAACCAAGGTAAATTGCAAGCTGTGCCGCGAGTGGGCCAGGCATCAGTTGAGCAAGAGTTAGCCCTTCCTTGTATTCCGACTCAGTAATCCACTTTTTGCGTTCGACTAGGTCTCGATGCATATATCCGACTAGAGCAACGGGGCCACCAAACCCGATCGTTCCTAGTCTCAGTGCGTAGTACACCAATTCCGAAAGATGGTATCCTGAAGTTGTGTTTTTTGCGGGTTGATCCACGATTTGTAATCCTTGGGGCCGGCAATTTGCCTTACCGAAGTTGATGCAGTTGGGGGTTGATTTGACGAAGGGCGATTCGAAGATGGAAGGATATTGCTGATGTTAAAAGTCTACTGGTGGTTACTTGCATCGCTGATGCTAGGTGTTGTCATGTTTACTGCCGAAAGGAACCCACGTTGGGGGGCTTTTGTACTCAGCCTACCCGTCCTGAGTATGCTTGCCATGATTCTCCAGTGGCAGCAAACATCTGACTTGCTAGCAACATCGCGATTCGCTCGAGAAACCTTGACCTTGGTTCCTCTTGGTCTACCATTTTTTATACCGCTTGCGTTTGCGGATCGATTGGGGATAAGTTTTTGGTCAGCATTTGCGATCGGTTTAGTAGTTGCTTCCGTAAGCGTTGGAGGGTGGCTTTGGTTTGCCCAGAGTAAATGATTTTTACGATAAATGGGCTCCGTGAGCGGGCAGACTATTGGGTTATAGATGCTTCGACGACTCGCTGCCCCCCCAGTAGAAACGACCCCAGTAGAAACGACCCGAGTAGAGACTATCCTGCGAAGAAACTATCGTGAGCAGAAACTATCGTGAGCTGAAAACAGAGGATTTCAATGGGTCCTAAAAATAAAAAGAGTTATGGGTTTACGCTTGTCGAACTACTAGTCGTCATATCGATCATCGGAGTACTCGTCGGGTTACTGCTACCTGCTGTTCAAGCAGCGAGGGAAGCGGCGCGTCGAATGTCATGTAGCAGCAATTTTCGCCAATTGGGGTTCGCTTTCCATAACTATGAAAGTGCGTTCAAGTCGTTTCCCAATGGGTACTACGAGTCAGTACGCCCCAACGATTATCAGCCGATGGCAATCGGTCTGTTGACCTATCTTGAGAAGACCAGCTTACAGATGCGATACGATTCGCGGATCGGACCCTTTGAAGAGCGTGGACCAATCGGGGTTGAGAACATTGCAGTTATTGGTACAGATTTAAGTGTTTTTGTGTGTCCATCGGCACCTGGTACAGCATTGGATCGAAGGTATCGGAACACGATTACGAGGGTACTGCCCCCTGGGTCGATCGTTACGAATACCGGCACTTCAAGTTTGTTTCATCCGCCTGAGAGTGTTATCTATGATTTGACTCTTGAAGCTGCCCCCTCGGACTACATCGTCACCACCGGAGTCGGAGTCAACTTCGCGACGTTAGCATTTGGAAATCAGGACTATAGCAAGATCGATTTGAACGGAATACTGCGACCGAGTACCCCAAATTCGCAAGTACGAAACAAGGCGTCGGGGGTCATGGATGGTTTGAGTAATACGTTTTTAATGGGTGAGCGTACGGGGGGAGTCAAACTGTATGTTGGACGGAGAGAATTGAAGCCTACGGATCCAGTTCGGTTGTCCAACGGAGGAGGCTGGGGAGACTTTCTCAATGGCGATCATATTGTCGATGGAGGGGAGGCGTTCTCAACGGTGTTTCCTGCTCTGCCTGGTCCAAATGCGATCAACGTCAATAATTTTAGAAACTCCAGCTTTCATTCGTTTCATTCGGGCGGCTGTCACTTTCTCTATGGTGATGGCTCGGTATCGTACTTATCCGAATCCATCTCGTCGCGATCGCTGGTGGGGCAAATCAGTTCACGAAATGCGGAGGTAGTCACTGCTGAATAGCCGTTCGGCGTTTCAGGACATTCGGTAGGAATACGTTCGATAGCTCCGCGGGCTGTTATCGACCAAATCGCAATCAACGTTTGGTGCATTCAAAAAAGGTTATCGGTGGATTTGCCAGAAAGTCTTGCCAGTAGGATTCTCCCCATCGCTGAATTCCCTCGGGTGACACCTGAGGCTTGTGCCAGTGAATGTGAGTTAGTCCGACTTCATGCAGCGCACGTTCCATTGTGAGCGTACTCATGTAGTAATTGGTTACTTCGACGGTTCCTTCGGGGAGATGGAAGCTCCAATGGACCGGCGATCCTTCCTCCAGACGTCCATGAATCCGTTTGGAGTAACCATATTTTCGTCCCGTTTCGAAGTTCGAAGGGGGATCATCGGGATTATTATTGACCGTAACGAAACGTCCTCCTGGTTTAAGGTTGCGCACGATGGCTTCGCACATCGAAAGGATTTCCTCATAATTGCTTGCGTAGTTCAGCAAGTACGCTGCAAACACCAAGTCCGATTTCGCTCCGAAGTTGATATCCCTCACGTCGCTAACACGGTATTGAACACCGAGCGGTTCCGTTGTTTCCTGGGATATGGCCAAGTCGATCATTCCCTTTGAGAGATCGATGCCACTGATGGGATCTGCACCCAAGCGACGCAAGAGCCGCGTGTAGTAGCCTTCTCCGCAAGCGAGGTCGAGTGTGCACAGCCCCTGAATCTGTCCGACGAGGCTCAACAGCGTATATCGTTCGATATGGGTTCGCCAAGGCTGGAGTTTAGACTCTTGATATTCTTTGGCGATTTTATCGTAATCGGTTGTCATGATTCATTGTCGACGATCTGGATAGGTTCTGGGGTCTACTTCATTCTTCGAGAGTTCCGGGAAGCGAATGTCATTGTCAAATACATCGCAAAAGAAATTCCGAAGCTAATGAACCAAGCGTAATTGTAAATCTCGGTCCAAACCGAGGCTGGTGCCTTGGTGCTGATTGCGGCTAGAAAGCCAGGAACACACGGGGCGATTCCGGCTATCAAGGCCAGCAGTGCAGCAACGTGAAACCCATTCGTGTACCAATAAGGGCCTTCGGGATCGTAGAGTCCACGCAAGTCGAGTCGAGTCCGTCGCAAGACATAATAGTCCGCGATCATCACGCCACCAACGGCACCCAGCAAGGCCGAGTAGGCGACTAACCATTTAAAGATATAGCCGGATGGATCCTCGACGAGTCTCCAGGGTTGAATGCAAATGCCAATCAGTCCTGTGAGGATCGCACCGGTTCGAAACGAAATATGTCGTGGACTCAGGTTTGCAAAGTCGTTGGCTGGTCCAACAACGTTGGCAGCTAGATTCGTCGCCAGTGTAGCGATTACCAACCCGAACAATCCTAACGCATGCCAGAACGGGCTTTCAAACCGGGACAATAATTCCACAGGGTCCCAGATGGCATTACCGTAGATCACAATGGTTGCCGAAGTGACGGCCACGCCAATGAAAGAATATAAACCCATAGTTAAAGGAAGCCCCAATGCTTGCCCAAGTATTTGGTCGCGTTGGGTTTTGACATGGCGAGTAAAATCAGGGATGTTCAACGCTAGTGTTGCCCAGAACCCGACATTTGCGGTTAGCGCGGGAAAAAAGAAGGACCAGAATTCGCCTTGTCGCTTTCCGCCAAGAACAAACTGCGAGGGTTGAGACAACATAGGCCCGAATCCACCCGCCTCGCGATAGGCCCAGACCAATAGGGCTAGTCCCAAGCCGATCAATAATGGAGCCTTTATATTTAACAGAGCCCTCACCGACTCGATCCCTCGCCAAATGATGTACAGATTGAGACTCCAGAATGCCAGAAAGCATATCAACTGCGGTAAGTTGATGTTTAGCAAAGGGATGTTGGCTTGCTGGGACCATGAAGTAAAGTACAGCTCCAATACTTTATAGATGGCCCAACCTCCGATCCAGGTCTGGATGCCGAACCAGCCACAAGCAACTAGCGCCCTCAGTAGTGCAGGCACATTCGCGCCCCGCAAGCCAAAGGCGGCCCGACAGAATACGGGAAACGGAATTCCGTATTTGGTTCCCGCGTGGGAGTTGAGAACCATCGGCAGCAGTACTATGAGGTTCCCTAAAAAAATCGTCAAAACCGCCTGCCACCAATTCATTCCTTCTTCGATCAACGACGAAGCGAGCATGTAGGTTGGAATACAGGCAGATAACGCGACCCACAACGAAACCATGTCACGCAATGCCCACAGTCGAGCCGACAATGGGACTGGCGCTAAGTCGTCACTCCAGTAGGTTTTGACTTTCAGTGATGACTCTAGCGTTGCGATATCGTTAGGAGTAGAGATTGGTACATCATTGGCACCTTCCATCATATCGGACTGCATTTCGGTACCGGTGACTTTCATTCCGCTAGGATAAGGCGAATCTTGGTCATTTCCGAGGCAATCTACTGCATTCACAACATTAGTGATGACCGCACAATTCAAAGGACATTGTTATGCAATGCTTGCGGGTAAGCAAGCATGATTCATTTCGGTTCACAAATATCAAGAGATGAGATTTGCGATAACCCATTCCTTCAGGCGGTGTTTCACGATCCTCACAGTCGATGCAGTCGCATCAGTCTAAAAAATTTCAGATGGCGTCGCAATCGCGACGCCATCTGCGTTAGTACATTGCCTTGATATCTGCGATATAGAAGCTTCCGTAGGTTTGTACTCGGTCCTTTTGGCGCAAGGTGTTTGCGAGCGAGCGATCATAAGC
Organism: uncultured Pirellula sp.; assembly: GCA_903820735.1. GTDB lineage: Bacteria > Planctomycetota > Planctomycetia > Pirellulales > Pirellulaceae > JBKCUI01. The sequence goes on along the minus strand of CAIJIZ010000459.1, from coordinate 16,027 downwards.
GAGTAGTTCGCCCAGCTCCGTCGTCCTGCCGTTTAAACGAATCTTGACCTGGTTGACGAAATCGGTCTCTAGTCCTCCACTACGCCAAATCACCCTTGCGTCTTTGTTTCTTTGCGTGAGCCATGGGCAGAAGGTTCGGCTTGCTTTCTCCGCTTGGCTCCCCTCGCCCGCTTGGGTGGGAGCAAGGGGCGGGGGGGATGAACGTGGGAAGAGCACTGGACGACGTTCGAAGCGTGTCCTTACGTGTGCCCCTCGCTCGGCCTCAGAGGGCCAAGCTACGGGGTTAAACAACGGGGTTAGGCAACAGAAAGGTCTTGGTTCCCCTCGCCCGCTTGGGTGGGAGCAAGGGGCGGGGGGGATGAGGGTGGGAGGAGCACTGGACGACGCTCGAAGTTGCCTGCTGCTGGTCAATCATCATCTAGGCTAGGAAGGTAGTTTTCGTACTCTATGTAGTTCGCAAAACGCAAATTGCGCGTGTTCACCCACCTCATCCCCCAACCCCTTCTCCTCCCCTGGGAGGAGAAGGGGAGTTACGAAAGGACGGGGTTCCGCTACTCCCGCTTGGGGGTGATTAGTCCCGCCCCGTTTTCGCTTTAAGCTGCTCTTTCATCTTCAAGTGATCTTCCCATGTCTTACCCTTTCCTTGCCGCTTGAATCGGGCGTAACGGGAGTAGAGCCTTCGTAACCTTTCGCTCGTCAGGATCACGCGACTGATCGTGGAAACCTTTTTATCGGTGATCAGATGAAGTTCAGGACTCAGCATCAAGTAGTTGCAATTTAGACGATCCGCTAGCAACTTAAGCGTCCTGGCTTGATAAAAGCTGATGTGTTGCCCTCCCTCGAAGGAATAATACCACCAATCGCGTGGCGGTACTTTTTCGGTAAATACCAAAGTCGAAAACATCATCGTTCGGCATCCATAAGCGTCGAACATCTCCGATAGAAATTGCATCGGATTTTCGATGTGCTCGAGCACCTCAAAGGCGAATATGGCTTCCGCCTTGAATCCAGCATCAGGTTCAAAAGACTTCGCAAACAGGTTCTTGCAATACTTGTCAGTGGTGTAGCAATCGAATCCTTTGTCTCTCATCAACCGTGTCAGCAATCCGTAGCCACCGGCAACATCCAGCAATTTCCCATCTCTGATTCCTAAGCATTCTAGGACGGCTTCTAGCATACTGCTGTTGGTGACGTTTCGGTCCACAAGTCCAGTATCAGTGTCGGATATTGCTTCCCGGTAGGCTTCCTCCAACCAGTACGGATGCTCGGTTTTTAGCAAACCACTTTCATCGCAATAGAAATACTTCACCAGGTGTTTTCCCAAAACAGTCTCGGAGAAGACATACTCCATTGGCTTTTGGGAGATCGGGCACCTGATCTGATTTTCCTGTGTCATCGATGATTTGGTCACGCGCATGAAGCGTGATCTTTAAGTAAGTTTAGCGTAGGTGGTTGAACGAACAATCAGATCGCGAGTTTGAATGGCCCTTTGACTAGGTGCCCTTCGGAGCCAATGCTTCTGTGGTCTGTCCTAATCGCAATAGCGCATACCCTGTTAACGGTAGCGTGGAACACTGAGTATGTTAACGAAAAAAGCGGTGGCAAGAGATAGAATGCCTGCCATGAATAACCATACTTGGCTTGGGAAAAAATTGTAGGGGATTCTGTGATCGATAGGTCCTGCGGCGCACACCAAGAAAAAAACAACTCCAGCGCTGAATACCGAAAAGGCACCGATGACGAGAGATACGATTAAGTAACGGTAATCGAAACGCACGCTCGCGCTGTAGCGTCCATCACGAATCGCCCGACCAATGCTTAAACGGTGCATCACCAGTCGCATGATCGCAAAAGTGAGTGCAAGGAGTGAAGCGATGAATGGAACGATGCTTGCAAACGATGAAATCCCTACAAAGAACGATACAGCCAGCAACGCCCCACCGGCCCAAAAATAACTCGCTTCCATGGGGGGAATTTCAGATGAATCGCTTGGCAAATCCGTTAACTGTGAATTCCATGAGTCACTCGACGGATCGAGCGTTTCTGGGGGTGCAAACGGATTGACTTCGTCGCGACTTGAGGATGAATACGGATCTGGTGGCGTGGTACTCATAGGTAAGGATTTTCCGTTTTGCGACGCTTTCGAATGTAATCGTCACACAAGTTCGCAAATAGCGAACTCGCACAAGTTTGGACGGAAAATCCTCATGTTTATCGAATAATCTGCTACGACTGGGCTGCAAAGTGTTCCCACCAGCCGTCCATGCTCGTCGTAGGTCCGTCTAAGCTCGATGCTGGATTGGGAACCGCATTGCTGTGCTTTGCCGCGTTACCTTGCTTTGTTGCGTTACCTTGCTTTGTTGCTACGAACTCCGAATCCATCCTGCGATTCGGTTGTTCATCTTGCATCAAATCCAACGCTCGCTCAATATCTTCGACGCTGCGGTAACCGCTACCCCAAGGTAGGTGTGACGAATCTCTCTGGCCAGTGGTAACTTGGGAAAGCTCCTCCGCAACAGGATTGAACTCTTGCTCGAACCAGAGCGGAACATCATCCCGTTCGACGTCCGCTACATTAACGACCTTCACTGCGGAAAGCTTGATTGGAGGGAGTTCCACCTTGGCCGCAACGCGCGTTTTACCTGGCAACACAAGTGGATCTGGCTCAAGTATCTCGATGACGTCTGGTTCAGGAGCTCGCTCCAATACTATCGGGGCTGGCTGATCGGGAGTTACCGAAGCTACAGCCACAGCGGGCTGTGCAATAGCCGGAGCTTGATCAATCACCAAACCACTGATCAGTTTTTGTGGATGGTAGATCTCTGCGATACCCGGTTCGCCTTGGGCTGGCAACACGCGAACTTGCACTCCAATCGAGTCGAAGAGTCGCATGATGTGTTCGTGGCAAGTAAACATCACCACTTGGTTTCCAAGAGCCGCGAAATCGCGGAGTACCTTTGCTGCACTCGTTGCCCGAATGGTATCGAAGTTAACGAGGACGTCGTCGAGGACCAATGGCAAGGTCGCTCCGCGACGCGAATAAGCCGCAGCGAGAGAGAGTCGAAGCGCGATAAAGACGGCTTCTCTCGTTCCTCTGCTGAGTACTTCCAAGGGCAAACTGTGGCCTTTGTCGTTATCGATTCTCAGCGCGTTCTTACCCAATGGGGTCCAGACGCGAACGTATTTCCCTTCCGTCAACTGCTTGAGAAACGCCGAAGCCTCACGCAGTGTTTCAGGTTGCCGTTCGCTTTCGTAGATTTCGCAGACTTTCTCAAGCATACTTGTGGTCAAGCCGAGGCTTCGCCAATGCGATGCACAGCGTTCGATCTGCTGTTCCAAACAGGTCAATTCAAGTTTGGCTTCGGCCAGCCTTCGATCAGCGGCCAACGTCTTCATTTCTTGGTTGACTTCGCCTTGACGCTGTTGCAATTGGCCGATCCGTTCGTCGGCCCCAGTGATTCGAGTGCCGAGAGTCTCCCAGCGTTTGTCGAGCTCGAAGGCGGGGGAATTCTCAAGCATCTTTTGGATCGCTTCGTAAGATACTTGCGTACCCATCGTTGCTCGGATTCTCTCATCCAGAGCCCCGATTTGCGAATCGATTTGCAGGTACTCGCGTTTCTTGGCGAGTAGGCTTTCGAGTTGTTCAGTGGATTCCGCACCGATCTCAGCAAGGTAACTCTGCCGCATGGAAATCAATCGCTCGACTTGACGCTGGATACCTTTTTGCTTCTTCGAGACTTCTTCGTCTTCCCGTTTGAGTTCTTTGCGTTGGGCAAGGAATTGACGATGTTGAGCGAGAGTATTGAGCAAAGCCTGCAATTTCTGTTGCGGGCCTTCGACCGATAGATCGCTCGGCTTGAGATTCGCTGCTTCTCTAAGGTTTGGAGAGTCCTTGCGATCTTGCTCGTTGCTTCGCGATTGCCGATCAGCCCCTTGTTGCTTGTTGTGCATGACCTGGGGTTGCGATACTGACTTCGCATTCGCGTCCCTTTGAGCGGAGTCCGCGAGGGCTACACTCATCTGAGTTGTCAGTGCTTCGAGCCGTTGTAGCGAACTGGTCAATTCGATTCGACGTTGGGTCAGTTCATCGCTTTGCGTAGTGAGTTTTTTGCGCGTCTGCAAAAGCGACTCATAACCTTCCGCTAAAATGCGGATGCTCTTTGGTGATAACGACTCAGCGAGACCAAGTTGATGAAGCGTTTTCTTCCATTGTGATCGTGCGGACTTTAGCTCTTCACTAGCATCGGAGGCTTGTTTCCTAGCCGATTGATACCGCGCTTTGGCAGCAGTTTGATTGTGGAAAATCGGCAGGTAGGATTCGCAAGCCGATAGCTCGTGTTCAGCTTCACGCAGTTGCTGTTCGATAGAAGCTCCATGATCGGGCAATGCACCGAGCAGCTCTTGCTTTTCATGTTCGGTTTTGCGGATTTGACCGACCAACGCATCGAGTTGGGATTCAAAGTCGGTCAGTTCCCCTTGCATCCCTCGTTCCATCGACTTCCACCATAGGTAGGTCGCGACGAGGATGATCATGCCCAAGACCGTCATCAAAACGCCGGTGTTTTGAGTGTCGTTTGACTGCAGCTCCAGTGCGCGGGCCGCGGCAGGAAGGTTCGCGTTGTTGTACCATCCGAAGAAGTTGTTCATGCCGGAGATCAGCATGAACGCGCCGATGAAGAACGGGATGGCGAGCATGATCACTCGTTCCCATGAAAATCCGTCATCGCTTTCTAAGTCGATCGTTTCCCCTTCGAGCTCCTCGCGGTTGACCGCGAGTTTACCGAGGCGTTCCTCAACTAGTTGATACTTGCGAATCGATTGAATACGGTCGCTTGCCGATTGAATAGAGTTTTGCAAGTCGCTCGAATTCCTCAATGCAAGGAATCCTGAAATCTCGTGCTGAAGCCGATCGATTTCCTTCTTCTCGCTCTCAACCCGCTCGCGGGCTTGCTTAAGCCGCATTTGTTGAGTGCGCACATCTCGGGCAGGGCCAGCTAATTGGCCGATGGCTTGCCTGGAAAGGTCTGGCAAATTCGCCAAGCGGCGATCGCTGAGCAATGCTTCTTGGTCGGCGTCGTTGAGTCCAAGGCGCTTCGCATCTTCGACAAGCTGCTCTTGAGTTTGCTTCCATTCGGAATCAAGTCGATGGATTTGCTTTTGTAGCTGAGTGATCCAAGGTCCTTGCTCAGCGGCCGCTTCGATTTTGCTTGCGAGTCCGAGGACGTTACGATTCAGAGGCAGGTCGTCCGCGCGCTTGCGCAGGGATTTGCGTTGATCGGTGAAGGACTGCATCTGTCCTTTTCGTTCATCGATTTGCTGCTGAATATCATTGAGTTTCGCAAGCGATTCTTCTTGGACGTCTGTCCTGGCGTGCAACGCTTGAAGTTTGCTGCGCAGAGTGTCGCGCTGTGTCCAAGGATCTCGAACGCTCATCGCGATTTCGATCGTTTTGGCTTCGAGCTCCCACTGTTCAGTTCGCTGCTTAAGCTCTTCGATTTCGTTTTGCTGATTTCGGCGATGAACGGCGAGTTCACCCCAACGTCGGCCGCGCTGAGTCAACTGTTCGATTTCATCGCGAAGTCTTTGCCGTTTCGCGAACATAGACTGAAGCTGTGAGTTTTCGTCGGTTTGCGAAACGATTGACATCCGGGCAGTTCGCAGCTGGCGAATAACGTCGACTAGCGAAACCCGATCCAGGCCGCTCGATAGTTTATAGAGTTCGTCTGCAGCAGCTGTGTCATCGAGTGTGCTGAGTTCTTGCAGTTCCCTCAAACCGATTGCGAAGACGTTCGTGAAGATCGATTCATCGACATTGCCAAGGAGGGATGTCAAGCGATGTTGGCCTTGGGTGATTCCATCGCTGCTCATGACCGTCAGTTGCCCAGCGATGCTCGGGTCGTTGAGAGTCGCGCGGCGCGCGATCTCGTACCCTCCGCCAGGACCGGTTACCCGAATCGCTCCGCCCGGCTTGCCGCCGTATACCGGTGGCAAATACCGCATGCGTCGCTCTGAGGTAAATCCGTAGAACATTGTGCGCAGGAAGTTCATCAGCGTGGTCTTGCCAGCTTCGTTCGGCCCGTAGAAGACCGTCATGCCTTCGGGCATCGAGTCAACGGACAATCCAGACCAAACACCGAAACCGTCGATTTGTACGTCGCGTACTTTCATCCTCGTGTTCCTCCAAATCTCCTAGTTGGAGCGATCAAGTCCACCTTGTGCCCACGCAGTAAATCCACTCCGAGCAGCGTCGCTTGTTCAAGTGCGACGGCTCGCTCTGCCGGGTCTTCATCGATGAGTATTTGCTGCCAGACCGCTGTTCCGGGCGTTTCGGATTCAACGATAGGCCCGAGATTCAATTGCAAGCCTTGTGACTTGCGATGTTCTTGGGAGATACGCAAGAAATCCCCGAGGATAGTATCCTCTTCTTGCCATTTGTTTGGGTATGTCTTCGGAGAGAGAACATCGATTTGGGTAGACCAGACGCTGCACGAACCGTGTCCGTATTCGCGTCGTAGCCAACCGAGAATTTCATCGATCGCTTCTGGTCCGACGAGCATTGTGTTTTCCAAATCAAGCTCGACGCGCCATCGGATAATCAGGTGGCGTGAGCCATGTTCGTTCTGCAAGCGAGCGATCCGTTTGCTCATCACTTCTCGCATATCTCGCCCGAGCGCGAGGTCTTCGACATCAAGCGTTTGCGTAACGTAGCGGAAGAGATCTCCGTCGGTGGCTACGATTTGAGCATCATGATCGCCATCAACCTCGACGGTCCAAAACCCGTGGGCTCCGTCTTCTTCGAAGCTACGACCTTGAAGCGTTCCGCAGACTCGCATGTGCGGGGCTTCTCCGTGCAAGGTTTTGCGGTTGTGATCGTTTCCGATTGCCCAGAAGTCAATGCGTTCGCTTTGTAGTGCATCGCGGTCGGCGTGACCGTGAGCCATAGCGATCACATAGGTTCCATCCGATTCGCATTGGAACTCGGCGGATCGAATGGATTCTCTTCCATCGCTCGAGCGTGCGACGATGGTGGCTAGTGGAGTGCCGTTTCGGCGAAAGACAACGCTTTCGACTTCTTTGCGTGAGAAGTAGTGGACGTTCGGAGGTAGTGGGACCGCTTCGGGCCAACGTTCCGGATCGTCGACAGTACCCCCGGCCCAGTAGACGGGTATTTTGTGTTGAGCAAGTTTTTCGAAGTGCTCGAGGAGAAATGCCGGACCGGCGGCACCGGTGGAAATCGGATGAAGCAGATCCCCTGAGAGCAGGACAAAGTCCACGCTTTCGACTATCGCTGCTTCGAAGAATGCCTCAGCGGCTTTCCATGGAGCATCGACCAGAGCAGCCTTGAGGTGCTCAGGTATGTCGGTCAGGTCCTGCATGGGTCTTTCTAGGTGAAAGTCCCCGGCATGTAAAAAACGAATAGATTCCTTCCCCATGATCCACCCTCCTTAGTGGAACTAGAAAAACTGCGGCAAGGTGGCAGTCTAGCGGATTTGGAGGGTTTGAGGCAATGCCGCTTTTTACAGCGAATTGCCGAGGGATGCATTTTGACCAATCCAGGTGAGATTTGTTTTGGCTTAGCTTTCGACAAACTCAGGTGGTCGCGTGTTCCGGCGTCGATCGCTTTCGCGGAGATGGACTTTACGGAGTCGAATTGCGTTGGGTGTTACTTCGACCAGTTCGTCATCTTCGATGTACTCGAGGGCGGCTTCTAGGAACAGTTCGCGGGGTGGTTTGAGGATAATGTTCTCGTCGTTTCCGGCGGAGCGGATGTTCGTGAGTTTCTTTTCCTTCGTTGGGTTGACCACTAGATCGTTATCGCGAGCATTTTCGCCGACGAGCATTCCTTCGTAGACGTCTTCGCCGGGAGCGACGAAGAGCTCGGATCGTTCTTGGAGGGCGAACAGCGCGTAGCCGACAGCTTTACCTGGAACCATCGAGATAAGCACGCCGTTGGAGCGTCGTGCCATGTCTTGGCCCATCGGTTGGTAGCCGGAGAAGCGGTGGTGGATGATCGCGGTGCCTTGGGTGGCGTTGAGCATGCGGGTTCTCAGGCCGATCAAACCGCGGGCGGGGATGGAGAAGCACAGCAAGGTGTACTCACCGCGTGGGCTCATCGATTCGAGCAATCCGCGTCGATTTCCGACCATTTCCATCACAGGGCCAACTCGGTCCGTTGGGACTTCGACGTTGAGGACTTCGAATGGTTCATGCAGTTCGCCGTCGATTCGTTTCATGACGACTCGCGGCTTGCTGATACTCATCTCATAGCCTTCGCGACGCATGGTTTCGATCAATACGGACAAGTGCAGAACCCCGCGGCCTCGCACAGCGAAAGCATCCGAGCCTTCGACTTGGCTGACACGCAGAGCGACGTTGCGTTCGAGTTCGCGGTCGAGTCTAGCTTTGAGTTGGCGATTCGTGACGTATTTACCGTCGCGGCCGGCCAAAGGAGAGGAGTTCACACTGAAGACCATTTCGAGGGTCGGTTCGTCCACTTTCAGTCGTGGCAGTGGGTTTAGTTGCCCTCGGTTGCAAATCGTGTCGCCGATTTCGATATTTTCAATACCGATCACCGCAGCGATATCTCCGGCGGTGGCCATTTCGGTATCGATTCGACCGAGCTTATCGAAGAACTGCAAGTTTGCGACTTGGGCTGCGACTACCGAGTTTTCCTTGGCGATATCGACTTGTTGCCCCTTCTTCATCGTGCCGGATTGGATTCGGCCGATGGCGATCCGTCCGACGTAATCGGACCAATCCAGGTTGGTTACGAGCAGTTGCAGTGGGGCTTCGGGTTCGACATCTGGCCCGGGGATTTTCTCGATCATCATATCGAGCAACGGCACCATGTCTTCTCCTGGCACCTTCCAGTCGAGCGTTGCGTAGCCGGAGCGTCCCGATGCGTAGATAACATCGAAGTGATCCATGTAGTGTTCGCCACCGATGTCGACTAGAAGCATCAGAGCTTCTTCGACGACTTCATCGCATCGAGCGTCAGGGCGGTCGATTTTATTGACGACAACGATCGGTTTGACGCCACATTCAAGAGCTTTGGAGAGCACGAATCGGGTTTGAGGCATCGTGCCTTCGGCTGCATCGATCAAGACCAGAGCACCGTCGGCCATCCGAACCACGCGTTCGACTTCGCCGCCGAAATCCGCGTGGCCAGGGGTGTCGATCAAGTTGATTTTGATCCCTTTGTACTCGAGCGCGATATTTTTCGAGAGGATGGTGATCCCTCGTTCGCGTTCGAGATCGTTGCTATCGAGGATGCGTTCCCCTTGCAACTGCGAATCACGAAACTGACCGCTTTGTTTGAGCAGGCAGTCCACCATCGTGGTTTTGCCGTGGTCCACGTGAGCGATAATAACAATGTTTCGGATATCGGTGCGACGCATAGGGATTCTAAAGATCACTTTCTTAAGCCAGCTCTAGGAATGAAAACGTGCAAATCAGCCTTCGTCGCCAGCTCGGAAACTGCCAACCAAGGTAGGGGTATAGCGGCAAATCGCGTTGCCTGGGAAGTACAGTTGAAGCTCTCTGGCGGCGGATTCTGGGGAATCAGAAGCGTGCACCAGATTCATTTGACGCGAGCTGCTGTAGTCGCCTCGGATCGTTCCCGGAGCGGCTTTCAAACCGTTTGTAGCTCCGAGCATGTCGCGGACAACACGGATCGCTTCGAGACCTTCGATCGCCAAAGCGACGATCGGGGCGGAAGTGATGAAGTCTTCGAGATTCTTGTAAAATGGCTTCGAAACATGTTCGGCGTAATGTTCACGCGATAGCTCTGGCGTGACTTGCAGCATCTTCATCGCGACAATGTTGAGCCCCTTTCGCTCAAAACGGCCAATGATTTCACCGATCAAGCGACGCTGAACACAGTCGGGTTTCAACAATACGAGGGTTGTTTCCATGATTTTTTCTAAACAAAAAACACGATTCTGAACAAAAACACGATGCAACGGAGCCAAAAACGCTTGGCAAAGGAATCGAAAGCCCATGTGGGGCACTCCCGCTGCCTTTAAGTCGGCGAAATTGTCTCGATTTTCGCAACTTGGGCTAGGCGATTCCTTGGATTTCCCAAAGGTTTCCCGCGACTTTCATGAAACCAATCCCTCCTTTCCGCTTTTCGTTTCCCCGTTCGAACGATACCTTTTTGATTGCGCCTAACCCGGTATTGGAACCGGCTCTGCGTTTGGCTTAAATGCCAAGCGGGCGTTGTGGTCTGCTTTCCCTTGGATTACTTCCTCCCCCACGAACCTAGTATGAAATTCAAATTTCCGGTCGTTATTATCGACGAGGACTTCCGCTCCGGTAACGCTTCTGGACTTGGGATTCGGGCACTTGCCGACGCCATCGAAGGCGAAGGGATCGAAGTCGCCGGGGTCACGAACTACGGTGACTTATCCCAATTTGCCCAACAGCAATCCCGCGCCTCGGCTTTTATCCTCTCGATCGATGACGATGAATTCGCCTCCGACGCCTCGATGCACTCGGCTTTGGAAAACCTTCGGAAGTTCATCACTGAAATCCGGTTCAAAAACGCGGATATCCCAATTTTCCTTTACGGTGAGACCCGTACCTCGCGTCACATCCCGAACGATATCCTCCGTGAGCTTCACGGCTTTATCCATATGTTCGAGGATACACCTGAGTTCGTAGCAAGGCATATTCTTCGCGAAGCGAAAGCGTATGTCGAAGGACTCGCTCCCCCATTCTTCCGCGCCATGGTCCACTACGCGCAAGATGGTTCCTACTCGTGGCACTGCCCAGGACACTCCGGCGGTGTAGCATTTCTCAAAAGCCCCGTCGGTCAGATGTTTCACCAGTTCTTTGGCGAAAACATGTTGCGTGCGGACGTTTGCAATGCGGTTGAAGAGCTCGGGCAACTCCTCGATCACACCGGCCCTGTTGCTGCCTCGGAACGCAATTCCGCCCGCATCTTCGGCGCCGATCACTGCTTCTTCGTCACCAACGGAACCTCCACATCGAACAAAATTGTCTGGCACTCGACTGTCGCCAACGAAGATATCGTCGTGGTCGATCGAAACTGCCATAAGTCGATCCTTCACTCGATCATCATGACGGGAGCCGTCCCGGTGTTCCTGACTCCCACCCGCAACAACCTTGGGATCATCGGCCCGATCCCCAAGGACGAGTTCACACCGGAGAGCATTCAGCGCAAGATCGATGCGAATCCGTTTGCGAAAGCGGCTCAAGCGAAGCATCCCGATCGCAAACCTCGTATCTTGACGATCACCCAAAGCACTTACGATGGGATCCTCTACAACGTCGAACAGCTACGGAAGATGCTCGACGGCCGAATCGGTACCTTGCACTTTGACGAAGCTTGGTTGCCTCACGCGGCGTTCCATCATTTCTACAAAGACATGCACGCGATCGGTCGCGATCGCCCGCAACCCGAAGAATCGATGATCTTCGCGACCCACTCGACTCACAAACTCCTTGCAGGGATCTCCCAAGCGTCGCAGATTCTTGTTCGCGAACCGGTCAACAAGCAACTCGACCGGCACACGTTCAACGAAGCCTACTTGATGCACTCCTCGACCTCGCCACAGTACGCCATCATCGCTTCTTGCGATGTGGCCGCTGCGATGATGGAACCACCTGGTGGAACCGCACTCGTAGAAGAATCCATTGTCGAAGCCCTCGACTTCCGACGCGCGATGCGAAAGGTCGACGATGAATGGGGTGCTGATTGGTGGTTCAAAGTCTGGGGACCTGACTCGTTGGCTGAAGAAGGTATCGGCGAACGCGAAGACTGGGTCTTGCGCGGTGACGAAGATTGGCACGGCTTCGGCCGGCTCGCTGATGGCTTCAATATGCTTGACCCGATCAAAGCCACCGTGATTACCCCGGGACTCGACGTCTCCGGTCGATTCTCCGACTCGGGTATTCCCGCTTCGATCGTCACGCGTTATCTCGCGGAACACGGAGTTATCGTCGAGAAAACTGGTCTGTATTCGTTCTTCATCATGTTCACCATCGGAATCACCAAAGGCCGCTGGAACACCCTTGTGAGCGCACTGCAGCAATTCAAAGACGACTACGACAAAAACCAACCGATGTGGAAGATCCTTCCAGAATTCGTTCAGCAATATCCTCAATACGAAACCGTCGGATTGAAGAACCTTTGCCAACGCATCCACGATACATACAAAGCGCACGACGTGGCGCGAGTCACCACCGAGATGTATCTCTCGCCGATGCAACCCGCCATGAAACCTTCGGATGCTTTCGCCATGATGGCACACGAAGAAGTCGATCGGGTGCCCATCGATGACCTCGAAGGCCGTGCCACTGCGGTGTTGCTCACTCCATACCCACCCGGCATCCCTCTTTTGATTCCTGGTGAACGGTTCAACAAATCGATCGTTGAATACTTGCAGTTCGCTCGGATGTTCAACCAGAAATTCCCTGGCTTCGACACCGATATCCATGGGCTTGTCGAAAAAGTAGTCGATGGAGAGAACCAGTACTACGTCGACTGCGTTCGCATCAAATAATCCGCAATCGGCCTCGCAACCGGCAATTCAAGTGATCCTGTTTTGCGAACTGGCTGTTCGATGAACTGGCCTGTTCGCGATCCGTTGATGTATAACATCTCGTATGCCCAATTCGTTATACCAAGCGTTCGTTGATCAAGTGCGTCAGCAACCCGCCGCGGTAGCTTGGCTCGAACTTGAACATTCTCTCACGCCGGCGACAAATGGCGACCACAACACAGCCCATGGCGACTACAACACCGCCCATTGTGACCGCAACACCGCGCCCTTACTCCGGCGCATATCGTGGGAATCGATACTCGAGCAAGTCAACCGATTGGCTTATTGGTTTGAACAGCAAGCCATTCGCCCCGGCGATCGGATCGTTAATCTTGGAGTCAATTCGCTCGATTGGGTAGTTGTCGATTTGGCTTGCCAAGCCATCGGTTGTATCCATGCGCCGATTGATCACAGACGCGGTGCGAAAGATCTGCAACTTTGCATTGCGAAGCTTGAGCCAAGCATGGTTCTTAAAAATCCTCGCGATGAGCTGATGGAAGTCGGATCCAAAGAGCCACCTATCTCGGTTCAAGACCGATGGCTCTGTGCTAATCGCTTGGGGGAGACCGCTACCATCTTGTGGACTTCGGGTACAAGCTCCCAGCCGAAAGGAGTGATGCTAAGTCACTCGAATCTCATTAGCAACGCGGAAGCGAAGCTTGATGCGATGCCGCAGTACGCCAGCGACTTGCGACTCAATCTTTTACCCTTCTCGCATGCTTACGCTCGAACCTGCGAGTTGACGACTTGGATTCTTTCAGGAAGTACCCTTTGTACGGCAGGGACGAGTAAAGACTTCATCAAGATTGCTCAAGCGATTCGCCCGACCTTGATCAACGCCGTACCGTCCTTGTACCACAATTGGCTGGAAGCTTGGAACTCGCAAGCATCCCGCATAGATCGAGCATCCCGCGCGGATCATGCATCCGTAATGCCTTCGGGAGGCAATGCCGTTAGCGAAACTCAAAGCGATCGGTGCGAGAGGGCTCTTGATACCCTTAATGGATTTCTTGGCGGTAACATCCGACAGCTTGCAAGCGGCGGCGCGGCGATTCCAAAGAAGCTTCGGGATCAGTTCGGTGCACAAGGGTTATTCATCTATCAAGGTTATGGGTTAACCGAAGCTTCTCCGGTGGTCTGTTCGAATCGAGCCGTTGGTTCTGATGGAAAGCCGATCCTTGAGGGAGTTGGGCCGCCGGTGCGAGGCGTGCAGTGCAGAATTGAGCAAGACGGTCAGCTTGCGGTTCGCGGTCCTGGAGTGATGCAAGGCTACTGGCGGGATGAGAAAGCGACTTCGGAGCGGATTCAAGGGGGTTGGCTGATGACCGGCGACAGCATCGAAACGGCGAGGCTTCTGGAGCCGACCCTTCAGGAATCTTCGTTGTTCGATTCAAATTCGGCGTTGCATATTTCCGGCAGGATCGATGATCTTCAGGTCTTAAGCAACGGAACCAAGTTCGCACCGCTTCCCCTGGAATCGAAAATCGAACGGATTGAAGCAATCGAGAAATCGGTTCTTATCGGTGGGGATCGCCCTCGGCCGTTGCTGGTTGTGCAACTTGTGCCCGGCGCGAAAGTCAGTCGCGTCGAGCTCCTCGATCGCGTCGCCGGTGAGCTTGCAGATGAACCCCACCACCTTCGCCCTGTGGAATTAGTCATAAGCAATGAACCTTGGACGGCCGAAAATGGTCTTAAACATTGGAAAGGTGCCGTCAATCGGCGAGAAATCGAACGCAAGTACGCGGGAGAGGCTCAAACAAGACTACAATCGGAGCAGTCGGCAGGGCGCCCTGCCGACACGAAGGATCTTGGTCGACAGTAAGCACTGCTGCTTGTTCGATCCTGATTTCCATACAAGTCCATACAAGTCCATACAAGTAGACAACCAGCAATCCAACCCTAAGATGACTCAGTGCCATCTTTTGCCATCGATGGCAGAGCCATTGAATTTACGGTTGGCAGAGCCATTTCCATTTGCCGTTGGCAGAGCTATTCAATTTACCGAAGAGAACTGATGAAGCGATCCATAGAGGACTGGTTTACCGAGGGAATCGAAGCACTTGCGTATGGGAAAATCCGTCGAGCGGAAAAGATCCTCGCGCAACTCAAGAAGCAAGCGCCAGGGAATTTGTTGACGATTGAGCTTTCGGGAGATTTCGCTCGAGAGTCTGGGAATATCGAGGAAGCTTTTGAAGCTTATCGGCAGATTGCCGATCCCCATAACCCTTTGTCACGGCGAGCGGTCGGATACATGAACCTTGCATCGCTCCACGAAGAGCAGCGAGACGTTGAGCAAGCCCTTGAGTGCATTGGCAAGGCGATAGAAATATACAGTCAGCTTGGTTTCTACCGCAAACGCTGGGATGCGCAGCGTTACCTCAGCGAAGTGCTTTTGGAGTTTGGGAAATTCTCCGAATCGTGCAGTACTGCGCAGACATTGTTCAATGAGATCAAAAACCACCCGAGACGGCGAAAGTTTCTCGAGTTAGCAGTCGAAGTGCGATATCAGCTAGCCGAAGCCCTCCGATTCCTCGGACGTCTCGATGAATCGGCTTACCACTGGGAAAAAATATGCGTCCTAGGCGATAAGTACTCGTGGCCTATCGAGCTATCGATGGGGCTAGATGGCTTGGGTGTTGTCCGGCAAATGCAAGGTAGGTATGACGAAGCTCTGAAGCTTCATAACGAGTCCCTTGAAATCGATCGCAGCCTCAGGGATGAGGAAGGCCAGAGCGTCAGCCTTGGAAATCTTGCTCGTTTACATATCCACTTGAATCAATGGGACGAAGCCGAAGACTATGCCAAGCAGAGCATGGAGATTGAACGGCGCAAGGAGAGTATTCTTGGAATCGCTTTCGTAAACCTCATTCTGGCCGAAGTAGACATGGGGCGTAACAACTATCTCGATGCAGAGAAGCGATTACTACAACTCGAACGTCTGTACGAACGAGAAGGACTCACCGATGATTCGATCGCGGTTTCGAGTCAGCTTGGGGTCGTCCATCGCCATCTTGGGCTCTACGACGAAGCCGAAAAAAGACAGTGGAAAGTCCTGAAGCTTGCGCAAGACATGGGGCATGCCGATGGAGTTCCTTCCACCTACGACGAGCTCGGTGAGATCCGGGTTGCTCAAGGAAACGTGCAGGAAGCCAAAGAGTTCTTTGAGAAAGCAATTGTAGGATTTGCGGAAATCGGGTTGGAGCATCGGGTTGCTGAGGTGCAAGCCAAGCTCGATTTGTTGGACAAGTAGTTCCGAGCCGAAGCTGGTAAAAGCCTGTGCAGGGACAGCATGGGCGCAGCGGGGGTGCTCGATGACCGCATCCGAGTGACAATGCAAGCACTTCTAACCGTTCGATCTAGATGCCAGATGTAGGTGCCCGGTGTAGGTGCACGGTGTGGGTAACTGTGCCGACCTTGACGATCAATCCACACGTATCAGGTCCGCTCAATACCCATGAACT
>CAIJIZ010000458.1 GCA_903820735.1 uncultured Pirellula sp. | reverse complement strand
CGATGGAGCGTGTACTGCAGCTTCCTCCCTGACGGTTAGGGTTACCATTGGCCGCAGTTGCCAAGGCCTATCGGTTTATTGAGCGGTAGATCTTACGCGGAGCGTGCTTATGAACGATGACGCGTGTACTGCAGCTTCCTCCCTCACGGTTCGGGTTACCATTGAGATGCGAAGTGGCCGTTGGCCACTGGAATGGTAACCCGATGCGTCAGCGAGGCAGCAGCGGATTGATGGTCGATTTCATTAGCCGCAGTTGCCGAGGCCTATCGGTTTATTGAGCGGTAGATCTTACGCGGAGCGTGCTTATGGGCGATGGAGCGTGTACTGCAGCTTCCTCCCTGACGGTTAGGGTTACCATTGGCCGCAGTTACCAAGGCCTATCGGATTATTGAGCGGTGGGTCTTACGCAGAGCGTGCGGATGGGCGATGAAGCGTGTACTGCAGCTTCCTCCCTCACGGTTCGGGTTACCATTAGCCGCAGTTACCGAGGCCTATCGGTTTATTGAACGGTAGATCTTACGCGGAGCGTGCTTATGAACGATGGAGCGTGTACTGTAGCTTCCTCCCTCACGGTTCGGGTTGCCATTGAGATGCGAAAGTGGCCGTTGGCAACGCAATGGTAAGGCACACTTCCTACGAGCAACCTAAGCAACGGGCTTCGGCTTCACTCCCGATGCAATATGGTATCGACCCGAAGGGAATATCTCGCATTCCTCGAACCAACGTGGAAGATTCTCCTCGTACCACGAAGGCTGCTTCGATACCAAAACAAGACGGCCGCCAGGTCGAAGGGATCGCAACGCCGCTACGATTAACTTCTCGGCTATCTGGAAATCGCCAAAGTACGGAGGATTCGCAAGCGCCATGTCAAACGTTCCAGGGTTGATGTAATCCCCATTGGCATTGAGCTCGGTCGTTATATTCTTGAGCTTGTTCTTCTTTGCTCCCTGCTCGACACACCACACGGCTCGCGCGTTGGAGTCGACGGCATGAATCTTCGCACTCGGATCCCGAGCGGCTAAACCAATTGCCACCGAACCGCTGCCACATCCAATGTCTATCAAGCTTGCCCCAGGATAAACATCGACGGCATCTAACAACTGCCTCGCTCCATTATCAAGTTGTCGATGTGAGAATACTCCCGGCCGCGTGATGAGATGAACTAGCTCGTCGCAGTCGCGATATGCGAGATCGCAAGAGAAATCCTTGAGCTTCTTAAGCGGCTTGGTCTTCTCAATCCGATACCCTCGGGCATTCTCAAACGGTCGGACTCGAACGCTCTTCTCGAATACCTTGAGTTGATCATGCAGCCAACTGTCCTTGGCGTTGTCGACCGCCGCAATCAACGAACCTCCAACCTTCAATCGATGAAAACACTGCTGCAGAAAATCTCTCGAAAGCTCTTGCTCCCCCTGATGGGTCAACGGAACGATCGCCAAATCGGCCTCGACTTCCGGCGCATCCGCAAGACAATGAAAGTTCAAATTCGACGGTGGCTCCACACTTACTACCCGACTCGTCCCATCCTCTCCTTGGACACTCGCCAATCCACAATGCTGCTGCGATCGCTGCTGATGGAATTGATCGATGTACCACAAGTCGCATTCGACTCTGTACGATAAATTGATACTCTCGCGAGCTACACTCTCGGCGGCTTGGCCTCTGCCAGTCGATACCGAAAGAATCCTTATCGGTTGCGTTGCCTCAGTCTGCTTGAGTCCCGCAAGACATTCGCGAGCGACTTCCAAACAAGCGAGTTCTTCAGGGCGAGGGCTCAGCCGGTAATTGAAATTTGAAGAAGCGGTTGCGTCGAGTGTTTGGTGAGTTTCCATGATGTCCGTACAGTAACAATGCGATAGATTCAGTACCAATGCTTGGATGCTGAAGTCCCTACAATATATACACCACCAATAAAAACACCGACGAGATTCTCGTCGGTGTTGCTGTTTATCTTTGCGCTAACATCGTTCCGCAAAAGCGGATTCACGATGCTTAACGTCGATCGCCACCGCGGTCTGAGCCGCTGCTGCGACCACCACCACTGCGACCGCCGCCGCCACCGCTGCGACCACCGCCGCCGCCGCTGCGACCACCGCCGCCTCCGCTGCGACCGCCACCGCCACCACCACCGCCGCCACCACGACGACGGAATCCACCGCGCTCGCCACCACGGTCTCCACCGCGATCGCCGCCACGGTCGCCGCCACGGTCGCCACCGCGATCCCCGCCACGCTCACCGCCGCGATCTCCGCCTCGGTCGCCGCCGCGATCACCCGTGCGATCGAATCGTTCGCGTCCGTCATCAAAGCCGATGTCGTCACCGTCGGTGCCGAATTCATCATCGTTGCTCTCGGCAACCGCAAGATCATCTTCGATGCCGAGTTCTTCAAGTGCTCGTCGGCGCGAAAGCTTCACTCGGTCGTGATCGTCGATGTCGATAACGATTACCTTCATCGGATCTCCGACGCGGCATACGGCATCGACACTCGCAACGTAACCACTGGAAAGTTCGCTGACGTGGACCAAACCGTCTTTGCCTGGGAGGATTTCAACGAACGCACCGAAGTCACGCACGCTGGTAACAACCCCGTCGTAAATCTTGCCGATTTGAACGGTGGCTGTGCAAGCCTCTACGCGGCCCAAAGCGGCCTTGGCCGATTCCGCATCGGAGCTTGCTACTGTTACATTGCCTTCGTCGTCGACGTCGATCGTCGCGCCGGTGTCCTCTTGGATGGCGCGGATGTTCTTGCCACCAGGACCGATCAACAGACCAATCTTGTCTGGATCAATCTTGGTTCGCAACAAGCGAGGTGCATAACGGCTGATCTCTGTCCGAGGACGTGGGATGCAGGTTAGCATTTTTCGCAAGATCTCAATCCGAGCTTCGCGAGCTTGCTTGAGCGTCGCACGGATGATTTCTTCGCTGATGCCATCGATCTTAAGGTCAAGCTGGATGCCGGTGATACCGTTTTGTGTTCCAGCAATCTTGAAATCCATGTCGCCATGGTGATCTTCGTCGCCGATGATATCGGTAAGCAACGTGTAGCGATCGTCTTTCTCACGAACCAAGCCGATGCTGATACCAGCTACTGGGTTGGTGATAGGAACACCAGCAACCATCAATCCCAAGCAACCACCGCAGACCGAAGCCATCGACGAGGAGCCATTGCTCTCGAGAATGTCGCTGATCAATCGGATGGTGTAAGGGAAGTCATCTGGATCTGGAAGAACAGGCTCGAGGGAGCGTTCAGCAAGCATACCGTGTCCGATTTCTCGACGGCCTGGCCCACGATTCGGTTTGCATTCGCCAACCGAGAACGGTGGGAAATTGTAATCGAGCATGAACTTCTTGCTGTACTCATCCATCAACCCGTCGATCCGTTGCTCGTCACGCGGTGTTCCCAACGTCACGGTAATGAACGCTTGGGTCTCGCCGCGTTGGAACAAAGCGGTGCCGTGGGTGCGTGGGAGCAAGTCGGTTTCGCAATAGATCGAGCGCAAGCTCTTCGAATCGCGTCCGTCTGCACGGGTACCAGCCAAGATCAGTTCGCGTACGACTTGATTCTCGAGTGTATGCCAAGCACGATGGAAAACCGGTGCCAAGATCGCGCCTTCGGCTTGCGGATCAGGAATCATCTCGGCCAACGCCGATTCCTTGAGCTTCGCACAAGCTTCGTTGCGGTCTTGCTTGCCATCGATTTGCTTCGCATCGCGGAAGCGATCGAAGTAGCGTTGGCGAAGTGTTGCGATGAGCGCCGAGTCGTCCGGCGATACGAATGCCACGCGCTGTGGCTTGATCTTCTCGAAAAGTTCCTTTTGCAATGCAATGACGTCGCGACAAACGCCATGAGCGTATTTGATCGCATCAAGCATCTCTGCTTCGGGGATCTCATGACCGAAGCCTTCGATCATCACAACTTCTCGCTCGTTCGCCGAAACGATCATGTCCAAATCGCTCTCGTCGAGTTGGTTGAACGTTGGGAAAGGAATGAATTTTCCATCGATACGACCGATCCTTACCGAAGCGATCGGGCCGAGGAACGGCAAGTTGCTCACAAACAGAGCGGCAGCTGCACCGTTCATACCGAGGATGTCGGCGTCGTTTTGAGTGTCACTGCTCAAGACGATCGATTGAACTTGGACTTCGTCGATGAAGCCTTCTGGGAACAATGGACGGATCGGTCGGTCGATCAATCGACTGGTCAACGTTTCCTTAGTGGTCGGACGCCCTTCACGCTTGATGAACCCGCCTGGGAACTTGCCCGCTGCAGCGAATCGCTCACGGTAATCACAGGTCAACGGAAAGAAGTCGGTTCCGGGACGTGATGGTCCGGAGGTCACTGCATTTAATACGACTGTTTCACCATATTGGCAAAGCACACAGGATGCTGCTTGTTTAGCCAACTGACCGGTTTCAAAGGACAGAACCGAATCACCAATTTGCTTTTCTACACGAATCTTCACGATACTCTAATTCCTCTCTACAAACACATTTCAAACTACTTTTTCTTGCTACCTACCAAGCGATCAGAATTTCGGTGCGTCGCCAATTTGCAGGTGACTTTTCCCACAACTGCATTGCTACCGACGGACTTCTGCCGCGTTCCGGGTGATGCTACTGCCTACGACTCCTCTAGCATCTCCCCACAAAGAACAACCTTACATCAACGAACAACAACAATGTTTCGAATCAGCCTTCCGGGAAAGATGACCTTTCCGTTTATCCTTGTCTTTCTGTTTTGCTTTGCGGTGATGAACCGCTTTATCGTCGCCGTTCTCGCTTCGACACCTTTCGAAGACGTTTCGATCGAAGACGATTCTACCAGAGTGATCCACAAGTGGGTTTCCAGTACCCCTGAAAAACCTGTTCCAGCGAAGAGTTCCTCAGCTCTAATGTCTCGCTACTACTCGTCTGGTTCGCAGAAGCGACGGCCCCCATCGGTCCCGTTCTGCCTAGCCTATTTCTGCCCGCTTTGTTCCTACTTACAGTGTTTCTACCTGCCGTGTTCCAAACTACTTTGTCCCAACTTGCCTTGTCACTGCCTAGCCTGCTGACGGACTTTTTGAGTGACCCAGTTCTGCACTGACCCCTTTTTGATGCTGCCGCAGTTCCGTGTTGCAGCTGCACACAGCGTCCGCATCCATTCAGTTCGTCAGTTCGTGACGGCAGAAATTTAACTCTGCAGCCTACTTCTGCACACTACTGTTCTCATCACCAAAACACCGGACTCGAATCCGGTCAAGCGATTCGCGTCGCATTGCCCAAAGCGATGCGAACAACATGCGAGAGTTCTGTGCGGAAATGGACCTGCAATCCAATCCCCTGCCCTTATGCTGTCACGTCTTCTGGCGACGTTGACTACACGATCGCTAACTTCGGACACTAGCTTCGGAGCCCAACGTTTTGAGCTCCACGACTAGGACAATTCCCACAGGAATTCCCCAAAGCTATTCCCCCGAAATCAACAGCGACGGCCTTCTGTTTTGCACTTCAAAGCCCACGGCAAACCCGTACTTGCAAATCGCAAGCACGTTAATGAATCCCGCAGAATCGTACGCGATAAACTGAATCACAGTACGATACATTCAAACGCAAGGACAGACGGCAATGTAGAACTAGCCTACATCCTGGAAAACCGAAGGTTAGCCAGAAAACTATTTACGGATGTTTAGTCGCGTAATGAGTTCAACATAGCGTTGCGGTTCGTGTTTGCGGACATAATCCAGCAAAGAACGTCGCTTGCTAACCATTTTCAGCAACCCGCGGCGGCTCGAATAATCTCGGACTGCACCACGCATGTGCTCGGTCATGGAGTTGATCCGCTCGGTGAGCATCGCAATCTGCACGTCCGGTGAACCATTGTCACCTTCATGCTTGCGAAAACTGTTGATAATTTCTTCTTTTCGTTCTTTCGTTACCGGCATTCTCGGATTCTTCTCGTTCAAGACGACTGACAAAACACCCAGTTTTTTCCAATAGATCTCAGATCCTATCGATTTTGGAGGAATTTGCAATCGCAATCCTGAAATCCCATCGCGGGTAACTTGTCAATTTCTCCGACCCTGTTAATCTTTCATCCGGATAAGCGGATGGTATCTTGTCG
>CAIJIZ010000457.1 GCA_903820735.1 uncultured Pirellula sp. | reverse complement strand
CGTCGATCGTGTGATTTCGGATCGAACTCTCGTCGATCGTGTGATGCCTGATCGAACTCTCGTCGATCGTGTGATTTGAAGGGGATGAACAAGGAGTTGTAAACCACTGATTTATTCGATTGAGTAGTTCTTGTCGTGCGATCAGGCCAGCGGTTGAATCCGTTGTTGGATCGAGGGAGTGCCGGTCGTAGGTCGCACCTAGGAGGAAGGAGTTATTTGCAAGGGGTACGAGCCAAGCATCGCGATGGATAACGGAATCGAGGGGTAGGGTAGGGGATTGTTGAGCAAGCGAGTTCAACGGTGTTGGGAGGAGGATTTCGAGGATATCACCGCGAGCGGGATGGAGTGGAAGGGAAGGAAAGAGGTTGGTAGGGCAAGGGGCTGCGCCTAGTGCGAGGCAGAGGTATTGAGATTGAATTTTCAGCGAAGGAAATTCGAAGCCTTCTTGGGTTGCAATGACGTCGGAGTGTAGGTCGATGTGGGCATTATAGAGTGATTGGCATTGATGGAGGTAGGAATGGGTGGCATTGAGGAATGCGTTGGTATCGAGGCGTGCGGCGGGTTCCATAGAGAAGCCGCCGAAGGGAGCGTTTATCGGGTTAAAGTAACTTGGAGGCAGGCGTTTGGCCGTGATCCCGTATTGTTGGATTTCGCTTCGCGAGGATTCGTCGATATTTTCCCATTTGCGTTCGAACAGTTCGGATTCTTCTTGGGTGGTGAAGATGCGTAGAGCGGGTTTTGGGGACCAGAAGGTTGTTTGGGAGTTGGATTGAGCGTAGGGGTAGAAGAAGTTCGCCGAGGAGAAAAAGGACTGGAAATCCCAGGAGGATGCAAGCCGATTGCCGGTGATTGGGGTGATCAGACCGGCGGCGACGCGGGAGGATGTAGTTGGGGTGGGTTGGTCGACCAAGGCGATGCGGCGGTTGCGACGGATCGACTCCCAGGCCATGCAGCAGCCGGCGATCCCGCCGCCGAGGACGACAAGATCGAACGATTGGTAGGGAGTTGGGGAAAGGGGATTGATGGGTTGATTGGACATGCCGATAGGTTAGCAAGTTCGCAGGGAATGAGGAAATGGCTTTGCACTTTGGGAATGAAAAGACCTAGAATGAAGCGATTGTGCTCGATGGAGCGGCGGGGATTGGATATCCGAGTTTTTGGATCTCAGAATTGAATGGACTTCGGGGGTGGCAACGTGGAACCGTTTCGAATTTTGTGTCCGACTTGTTCGACGAAGTTGGTGGTGCGTCAACCGGAATTGGTCGGGCGAACGGTACCTTGTCCGAAGTGCAAGAGTGCGATCCATGTGGTTCGGACGGGCGAGGTGGCTTGGAATCCCGGAAATGTCGGTGCTATCGAAGGAGGTTCTGCGTCTGGAGTACCTTCCAAGGGTTCTCCTTCGGCCAATGGTGTGCCGGTCGGCGGATCGACGGGGCGAAGGGTAAATACGGTGAATTCCGAAGCGATCACCAAGGCGGATCCTGGGGACTGGGATATCGATCAGCTGGATCAGGCTTTGGGAAAGCTTTCGCACGTGGGCGGGGAGTTTGGGGAGCATGGTTCTCAAGACCTAAGACTCCAAGAGGCAGGTTCGCAAGATAGTGTTTTGCAGAGCAGAGTACCTAAAGCGAATGTACCTGAAGCGAATGTAGCGGAAAAGAAGTTCGCCGAGGACGCGCGGTTGGATCGTGAGATAGGGGAGATGATGCCTGCGGGAGCGTGGCAGAGTGCGAGTGCATCGGCACGGAGGCAGTGGCTGATCCTTGGGGTTGTTGCTGCAAGTGGCTGTCTGGTGGTGTTTCTAGGTTTTTGGGCATTTATGAAGTCGGTGAGG
>CAIJIZ010000456.1 GCA_903820735.1 uncultured Pirellula sp. | reverse complement strand
GCGGTTCTTAGCGATCAAACAGAAGCGGGTAGTACAGGATCCAAAACTCAGAACAAACGTCGCTGAAATCTAATCTTCTCTGTGTCTCTGTGCCTCTGTGTTTCCAAGTTTCCAAAAGGGCCCTAACCCCCGAAACATCCACTCAGATCACAAACCGCAAATAGCGAAGGCCGGACTCGAACCGGCGACACACGGCTTATGAAGCGATCAGGAAAACGGCTTTTGAACCACCGAATCACCCTCATTTTCATTGGTGTACACGATCCCAAAGAAGTACGCCACACTGAGCACATCGGATTAAGAAAACGCGTAGAATAGCACGGGTTTACTCAATCGGTTGAGCGGTCTACTTAACTACACAAAGCGAGTGAGAACCAGAATAAGATCGAGGTTATGGTTTTGATTTCTCCCTCGAATAAGTAATCTTTCCACAGGATTGCCAAATGATCGTCCTTCCATTTGATGATGCGAGAAAAACGCTTAATTACCTAACGGCTTTCCGCGCTGACCCATCAGTCTGCCATAGAATTGATTTCCTCACTCCACTGTTAGCGGTTTCCTTATGTGGAGCATTCAATGCTCGTCGCGTCTCTAGAACCCAAGTCAAGTTTGGCAACGCTGCGCACACCTATGCTCAAAACTGCGGACTTCTCGATCCAGAGTCAGATTCACAGTCGGCAAATAAACCTCTCCAAGGTATGACTTATTGCTCAATCCAAAGGATTCGTAGTCCGGATGATGTCGATCGTTGCAACGAATCCCTCACAGACCTTTTATGCAATCAGCTAGAGAATTGCAGAAACCAGGACTTGGTTCGCGCCACTTCAAGTGTCATTGGCGAAATCCACGACAACGTCGCATCTCACGCAAATGACCAAGGTTTCAGCGCCGCACAAGTTTACAATCGAGAGCAAAAGCAAATTCAGATTGCAGTAGCCGATATAGGACGTGGAATCGGCGGATCAATCAGGTCAGCAGGGCAGGAATATAAAGATTACAACGACAGACAGGCATTGGAATGGTGTTTGGTTCGAGGAAACACTAGCGCCAAACTTCGGCAGAACTCCGATAGTCTACTTGGACCTCAGAAAATTGACCATTACGCGTTTTATAATCCGTTCCCTAGTGGAACGCCCGTTTCGTCTGAAACCAACAACCACATGGGGGAGGGGTTCTACAAATTAGTAGAGTTAATAAAAGAGACGCGAGGTAAAACGTGGATTTGGTCTGGTAACACGAGTATGCTAAACGACAAAGGCTTTACCCACTGGATAGACCCGGGGCTTGACTGGCGCGGTACGATTGTCGCAATTGAAATTCCGATTGATGCATTCCAAACGTCACCGGTCGCGGTGAACAGCGCAAAATTTGACGAATTAGCACAGAGGCTCAAATTATGAACAAACCACACATTCAAATTACAGAGCGAGTTGGTAGATGCCCGTCGAGTAGGGAAAAGGCCCGAATAATCCGTCAAGAAATCGAAGTCAGCGACGGCGCCGAACTCAATTTCGAAAATGTCTACTCCGTCAGCGACTCATTTGCAGACGAACTTTTTGCCGTATTAGTTGAAAAGCACGGTCCGGACTGGTTCGCTGACAACCTCAAAGTTTCCGGTCTAGAGAACCATGTTCGCGAGGTCGTGCTAAGGACCATCGCTCGTCGATGTGAATCGCTTTGCGGATGCGAGTGATGATTGCGGTAGTGCCATGTATAGACTCGGGCCTAACAACGCGGGGACCTTAGTGCGCGACTGAAACGGCGCCATGGATTGCGTTTGACAGGCAGTCCGTCACTCACCTCGAAAGATCTGGATACCACGGTTCCCCCGACTGGCATTACGAATACACCTGGATTTTATTGCCTTTCTTCCCACTGCTATCTCTTTTCTCTTTCCAAAGTTGCTTTTTTCATGCCCCTATCCTGGAACGAAATCCGAGACCGCGCCGTTCAGTTCTCCAAAGAGTGGGCCGCAGCAAAAAGCGAACAGGCCGAGCGTCAAACCTTCTGGAATGAGTTCTTCGAAGTCTTCGGACTGAAACGAAAGACCGTCGCAAGCTTCGAGGAGCCCGTGCGCAACCTATCCGGCCAATGGGGATTTATCGACCTATTCTGGAAGGGTGTTCTACTCGTAGAGCACAAGAGCGCTGGGAAGCCCTTGGACAAGGCCACGAGCCAAGCCAACGACTACATCCAGGGATTGACCTCGACAGGCCGACAGGAAGATGCGATGGAGTTCGATGCAGCGATGGTGGGAACGGATCGATCATCCGTTGGTTTACTTCAGCTTGGGGTAGACGAGGGAGACATACTCGAGTTTTCGCATGTTGAATTGCTTCCGATCGTCGTTGGATCTCGGGCGGAGCATCGACGCTTGCAGTTGGAGTCGTTGCGCGCGGGGGGGAAACACAGAGGCACAGAGGGCACGGAGGAGTGAGAAGGACTGTAGGG
>CAIJIZ010000455.1 GCA_903820735.1 uncultured Pirellula sp. | reverse complement strand
CAGCAACTGCCCAAATATATTTTGACTAGCCGCGACCCCATAAGCAAACTCTGGTGAGTCCGGAAATCGGCTTCGTAAGTCCTGTCGCGCCGAAACCAATCGCCGACCAATTGAAATCGCCTCACCAAGTCGATCCTGAAGCGTCATTACCCCCAACTGATTGCTCATAGTATTGATCCAATAAGAAGCATATCCAGGTCGCTTGGGATACTGATCAGCCAGCAGCCGATAGATTTCCTCCGCACGCTCGAAGCTTTCAGACGCTTCAGGGAATTCACGAAGTTGCAGATATGCAACACCTAGAGAGCTAAAAGCAGCCGCGTAATCCAACTGCATCTCAGGATAGTTCGGATAGGCTTTAACTATTTTCTCCTGCTGCTCTAACGATCCAGAAAGAGCATCACAAGCCTCACGCCACCTTCCCAGGTCGTTGTAGGTCGCACCAAGGGCCTGCAATCCCAGACCTAGGGCCCGCCATGCTTCCGTTTTGTCAGGATATTGATCGAGGAGACTTCGAGCTGCCTCTACGGCATGTAAAAGAATCTCCAACGCTTCACGATGCTGCCCCTGAAGCCTCAGGACATTGGCCAACTTACACTCGCATACACACCGCTGCTGTCGATATTCCAGATCGATATCCGCATCCCAGGTACTACCGTCCAAGATCGCAATCGCCTTCTGAAACTGCTCCTTACCGCGCCCCAACTCCTGCACACGTGACAACATCGCACCATAATCACGTCGAATTCTACTTGATGTCAACGCAATCCTAGCGTCCCGATTCGACCTCTCTAAAGCTTGATCTACCCTTAACAGCGCGGCATCAAAGGTCTTGATCGCATCAGCATTCTCGCCCCGATGAAACATTAATTTCGCGAGTTCGGACAAAGCAGATGCGTAATAATGATGGTACTCCGAATTACTCTCGAAGCGATCGCATAACGATTGATATTCCTCACACGCTTTTTTAATCGCCTCCTCGGCTTGGACATTACGCCCGAGCATTCCGTGAATCGCTCCCAGCCTCCAAAGCGACTCCGTTCGTATCGATAAACTCTTCTCGTCCTCACCAACGACGTTCGCAAAGGTCTCCCAACGCTTCATATTCTCTTCGAGGATCTTGTACTCTTTGTCTTCCTTCTCCGGCGTCGCACCATACAACCTATCCGAGGACTCCTCCATGCGGGCTCGAAGCTCTTCGCGCGTAATGCCCTCGACCATCTGAGCACGCTCAAGCGTCCGTTCGGACTCCTTGGACTTCTCCTTCAGAACGTTCTCAAGCTGACGATTGTGCTCCTTGGTCGTCATCGCACCAATTCCAAAAAACGCAACCAGTGGAATGCTCACCCCGGCAACCCCTGCAACTCCCGGATGGCGACAACTCCACTTCCAAAGCCGTTCAGCAATTCCCATCCGCCTAGCTTGAATCGGTTGATGCTCACAGTAAGCCCTGAAATCCGAAGCTACCGTCGCCGCAGTGCGATAGCGATCTGAAGGGTCTTTCTGCAAGCATTTCAAACAAATTTCGTCCAAGTCTCTCGGTATTGTCGAATCAAAATAGCGAAGTGACTTTGGGCCGCCTAGCTGAATCTTTTCTAGCAACGCTTCCCTATCTGTCGCTTCAAATGGCCGTTTACCAACAAGCAACTCGTAGAGGATCACCCCTATAGAATAGATATCCGAAGCAGGTGCAACCTCAGGAGAAATGTTAACAGAACCATCTCTCGCCACAGTCAGCTCGGGCGCCATGTAAGCAAGAGTCCCTGCTGCAATACCCTGAAACAAATCACTAGATTCGTGCTTGAGTTTCGCGATTCCAAAATCAATGACCTTCAACTCCAACTCGCCTTTCCTACCACTAACGAGAATGTTCTGCGGTTTCAAATCGTAATGCACAACCCCACGCTCATGCGCATGAGCCACCGCATCGCACACACACGCCATCAACCTTGCAATCTCCTTGCGGCTAGGCCGTTGCTCCCGACACCAATCGAGCAACGTGACACCCGGAAAGTACTCCATCACAATCACAGGAGCATCCCGGTACACAATGACATCGATCACTTGGATGATGTTGCGATGCGACAAAGCCCCCATCGCACGCACCTCCTGCAATACCCCTTCGGCACTTTGTCCGAATCCCAACGAAGCCACCTTCGTATTCGAAATGAATTTCAAGGCTACCGCACGACCTGTAACAAGTTGCTCCGCTTCATACACCGCGCCCATTCCACCTTCGGCTATCCGGCGGATGATGCGATAACCGCTCAAATCCACTTGGGAAGGTATTCCTCCATCGAATGCTGAAGTATCTCGAGCTTGCCCATGCGACTCATCAAGCTTCTTACGCATAGACTGCGTTAACATTCCACGGCATGGTGTACATATCGCAAAATGGTCGGTGATCTCCGAAACGATCGCGGGATCTAGTCGATTCGAAACATATTGCTCGACCGTGTGCCAATCCACATGCTCATCCTCATCGCGTTCCATCATAGATCCTTCCATGATGCATCAAACCGATGACCACTCAGAAGCTAATTCCTCGAGTTCGCTAGCCAATCGTTCCTGGAATCGACTCCTCGACTTGTAGATTACATCCACCGATACACTCAGAATCCCCGCTGCTTCTTGCCCACTTCTACCCTCGATCGCGGTGAGTCGATAAGCGTCCCAAATATGAGTGCTAACCCGCCGTCGCGTACGCTCTAAAGCATACTGAAAGTACTCCCTCTCAATCAAAAAATCGATCTCCCGGTCGATCGATAACATCGTCTCCTCCGATAGACTCGCCTCTACATCCAACGAAGAAAACTTGCCAAAGGCTGACTGCTGCACCACCTTCAACCAACAACTGCGTGAAACCTTTTTCAACCACGCACGGAAAGTACCAGGACCTCGATGCCTAAACCGATGAACATTCCCAAGTACCCTTAAATAAGTATCTTGCAGAATGTCCTCAACCTCATCGAGAGGGATCCTCCACGGCTTCATCCAACGCCGCATCATGCGCGAATAATGAACCGCAAAATCCTCCCAAGCTTGAGGATCATGCTGACTTAGACGAACCACAAACGATGTGGCTGTATCGAGTGACTCCTGCGAATCCATGTCTTTCTTCATCCCCACATCGCTCGTCGATGACTTATACAAACCACGTGCCCATCTGGATCAATCACGTCAAACTCCTCAAGGCCATAAGGCATTACCTCTGCATCTCGCAACAAACTCCCCAATTGACGGAACCTCTCTTCCAACTCCCAAAACCCCCCTCCACGAACACGCAAGTACACATCCCAGCGATATCTTACCGGTTTCTTGTCGACAACGTCTTCCGCAAAACGCAACATAATCTCGGTTGACCCAGGTCCCGGCGGCCCATACCGCAAAATAGCAAATCGATAAGGCCTCTGACTCGGAGCGGGATCCCCACAAAAACCAAAGTGCTCTTCGTACCACCGCATCGTTCGTTCTACGTCCGCAACCTGCAAAACCGGAACCGCTTGAAATATCTCCATCCAAATTCAACCTCCCGCATCAACGAATACTTTTTATGTCCGGGACTCTCAACACTAGCATTCATTAAACCTGCGACGCAGTTTACTTCCAACCACCGAGCACTTATGAACAAAAACTTTCTCCCCAATTCCAACAAAAAACAACCAGTTCCGAGGAATTTCAACCCTGCGAAGGTTATCGAAGGCTAACCGGGATTCGCCCAGTTTTTCCAAAGCCTGCGACTCCCATTGACCCGATAATTCCAATACCGTATCCCCTTGAAAAGTACCATCAACACCTCGCCGAATACCAACTGTCTAACCTATTCCCCCTAAACTAACTTGCACCCATGACGTTCCCCTTTGCTAATTCAGCGACCCAGCGCAAAAGACGTCAACAACAAGCTAGCTCTCGCCGCGCTTCGCGAAACCGTAAGCCCTTTTTCGAAACCCTCGAAGAACGCCGCGTCTTAGCAAGCCTTCCATTTGGCGCCACCCCCCAAGACACCGGCGAGTTCATGCTTGGTCGTATCGCGGTCACCCCCGTGCTCCTCGAAAGCACCGGTGCGGTGAGCACCGAGGATTGGTCTGAATCCCACGTTCAAGACGTGATGAATAACATCCAAACCGGACTGCAATGGTGGAACCAGCTGCTCGCGAAAAAGTCCTCCGTCCACACTCTCGAATGGGTCATCGATCGAACCTATGTGGACAACCGACTGAGCACCCCCTTCGAGCCGATCAACATGACCTCCGAAGGTTATCTGCAATGGGGTCCGAGGTTTCTGCAGGACATCGGTTACACCCAAGCAAACGGGGCGAACTTTGAATCCTCGCTCCGCACTTTCAACCACGATCAACGCGAAAAACTAGGAACCGATTGGTCGTTCACCATCTTCGTTGTCAACTCTGCACGCGATACCGACGGTAGCTTCGCTCCCGGAGGGAACTTCTCACGCGCCTTCGCTTTCGCCGGAGGACTCTTCGAAGTCATCCCATCGAAACGCCCCGACTCGACTTACACCCACGAGACCGGCCACATCTTCTGGGCACGCGATGAATACATCGGCGGAGGAAACTACTACGATCGACGCGGCTACTACGACGCACAAAACACCAACGCTTTCGATTTAAACCCCACTCCGAATTTTGTACAGCAAGCGAGCATCATGTCCTCGGGCGGCTCCCTTTCAGCCGCTTACTCGCTGGTGATTTCACCCGATGCAACCCTAGCACAAATCGGCTGGAAAGATTCCGATAACGATGGCATCTTCGATGTCCTCGATGTCCCACTGAAACTTCAAGGCACCGGCAGATACTTCCCCCAATTCGGCGCTTATAGCTTCTCTGGCCAAGCTTCCGTACAGACCCTTCCGAACCGGAATTCTTCCGGAACCCAGAACGATATAACGATCAACGAGGTTCGTCGCATCGAATATCGAATCGATGCCGGGAACTGGACCGAAATACTCGCAACCAACGACTATTCCGTTAACCTCAATCTCCAAATCCCCATCCTTCCCGCACAAGCCGGTAAGACCATCGAAATCCGCGCCGTCGAGACCGCACTGGGTATCACCAGCAACATCTTCTCCGGAGTCATCTCCGATGCTCCCGATGTAACCACCCAAGTCGGTATCCAAGGCTTCCTGTGGCGCGATGCAAATCAAAACGGAAATTGGAACTCCAACGAATCAGGAATCCCAAACGCACTCGTTACCCTCGTCGATGCAAATAACAACCCGCTAAACCTACAATCCTTTATCGATCCCGACGCTTTCCCCACTGGTAACCTTTCGGGATACCTCGGCCCCTCCGGAAACGCTGTACGCATCGATACCGTCGGGAATGACTCCCAAGCTCTCATCGGTGTCTACCCTCTGGATAACATCTCCGGACCGAAATTCTTTAAACCCTACTCCTTCTGGGCCCGTCGCTACGTCGACTCCTTCACCGGCGAACAACTCCAACTCCGCGCTCGTTTCGACCAACCACAATCCTACGTGTCCATCGAAGCCGTCGCTGTAAACGACGCTTCACGAGTTCGACTCGATGCCTACGACTCCAACGGAAACCTCATCGGACGCGCAGAGCAAAGCGGACTGCTGCGCAACCAACGCGTGACTCTCGAAGTCCAAACCGGATCGGCTCGTATAGCATCTGTGATCGCCCGTGGATTCCAAGGATCCTCGGTCATGCTCGACCACCTGCGATACGGACCGAAATCTCAAACTACGACCGCTAGCGACGGAAGCTACGCACTACCAAACCTGCCCACAGGTTTCTATCGCCTGATGATCGACCCGAAAATCCCAGGCTTCATCCACACCAATAGCAACAACGGGATCCTAGAAGTCAATTACTCGGCAGCCCCTGTCGTTCAACACGTAGACTTCGGTGGCTACACCCCCCCAAGCCCCTGGCAGAACCCACTCATCGCAGAAGATATCACCGGTGACCAAAGCGTCAGCCCCCTCGATGTGCTTACCCTTATCAACGATATCAACACCTTCTCCTCGCGGTCCCTTCAAGGCTCTCCCTCGGGTCAAGCACCCTTCTTGGATCCCAACGGGGATCGCTTCATCAGCCCCCTAGATGTGCTGATGGTCATCAACTTCCTTAACCGAGCCGGCAACGCAGAAGGCGAGTCAGCCGCCCCAATCGAACAATCGAACGAATCCTCTCAAGACTCAGTCCGACTCCCTTCGTTCGCTTTCGACCACACCTCCAACACTCCCACACGCATTCTCTATCAATCAAACCAATGGCAACCCAAGCCACAAGGCCCAGACCGATGCGGTTGCCCAAGTTGCTGCTCCGCTCTAACGGGTGACTCTGCTGCCGAAGGGGAATCACCTGCCGTGCCACTTCACTGGCGAATCGACGATGCGTTCTCTACGGAAAGCCTCGATTCGCTTCTAGAGAACTAACGGAAATCTCTGCAGCCTATCAATGCAAAAAGGGAGGATAAAAATCCTCCCTCGCAAATTCGAATGCATAGCCGGCTCTCGCAGCAAGCGAAGCCCAGCGTTGCAAATTAGGCCAACGAAGCCTTCTTGACGAAATGATTCAAACGGCTCTTGGCACGCGAAGCCTTGTTCACGTGAATGATCCCCTTCGATGCAGTCTGATCCAGCAACTTGCTTAGCAAACGCAGTTGCTCCTTGGCCTTCTCAAACTCCTTCGCCTCAACACTCGCTTGCAACTTGCGAATCGCGGTCTTGATCGTCGACTTAGCAGCACGATTCCGAGTTCGACGCTCGAGGGACTGACGAAGACGCTTTTTGGCACTCTCAATGTTTGGCACGTAAATAACTCCTCAAGTTTTCCAAATTGCCGTTCCTACACCGACCTAGCATGCCCCGGGAACAAGCCACACGAACGAGCACTGCGGTGGCTTGAAATGCGGTGTTCGCCGAACGCCTTACTTCATGCCAAAAAATAATCCTGTCTATCAGGGCTAAACATCTTGCCAACCCCAGCCGTTTTTGTCCAGCCCTTTTCCCGAGCGATTCCCCCAATTTTGCTTTACGAAGCCGTTTTATGCACCCGGTGGACCCGCCTTTCGATCCCGAATAATCCCTAAACTCCCCGACCTGCAAGCAGGTCGCTCCGGTCGCTCCGCGCGATTCCAAGGAATCTTCCCCAAACCGACCCCTTTTGGATTTTTTTTGAAACGAAAAACCACCCCACCACTCGAAAAACTTCTTTAGGTATTTCGGTCGATTGTCCCGTAAACATAGCTAGAATCTGTCACTTCCGCTGACTAATCTATCTAAGAGGACTTTGACGATCTACCCGATAGCAAGCGTTTCCCTGCGAGCCCCTGCTGCCCCGTTAAACGTCCGTCCCTGCAATCGCAATCCGCAGTACTGACACTACCTCCTTAAGTCCCACTCTCTTCCTTGTTTGAAGCGAAGGTTCCGGAATGGCCAACTACGTATCACTCGACGATGCCGCAAAGATCCTTGGTATTTCCATCGACGAGCTCGTAGAAATGCGATCCAGCGGCGAAATTTTCGGCTATCGCGACGGTGCAAGCTGGAAATTCAAACAAGAAGAAATCGATCGCGTGCAGGCCGAAAGAGACGATCTGCTCGGTGGCGACCAAGACAGCGATGAGGATATCGCCTTGGATTCCGATCTGCGACTCGCGGATGATAACTCTCCAGGTAGCGACGTTGCTCTCGTTCCGGATCCGAGCAGCGATAGCGGAGTGAAACTCGTCAACCGCGCCCAAAATAAAAACAACGACAATAAAAACGCCGCATCCTCCGACTTGAAACTGCAAGCCGCCGAAGGTAGCGACGTCGAACTCGGTAGCGACCTGATGCTCGATGACCCAAGCTCCAGCGGCTTGGACCTGAAGAGCAAAGGAAAGAAACAATCGATCGAAAACTCCGCAGGCTCGAACGTACTAGGCTCTGACCTCGGACTCCCCGGCGGCTCGAAAGCCTCCAAAGGAAGCGGAAGCCTCGGCGGGGAACTTGAACTCGCCGGCGACGACGAAGATGATCTGGTGCTCGGTTCTGATTCCGCAATCGGACTCGGCTCCGAAAGTGGCATCAACCTCATGAGCCCATCCGACAGCGGTCTGTCCCTCGAAGACGAACCGCTAGATCTCGCCGGAACCGGTATCTCCGGTCTTGATCTGGGCGCTGAACTCGCCGCTGACCCATCCGCAGGCTCCAAATCCTCCGCAAGCAACGTCAGCGGAATCGGCGCGTCCCTCGTGGATCAAGACGAAGAATTCCAACTTACCCCATCGAACAGCGTCGAAATCGACGATGATAGCGGCTCTCAAGTCATCGAACTTGAAGACTCCGAAAGCTTCGGTGGCGTCGGTCTACCCGATGACCTCGGTGTCGATGGCGTCGTACAAGAAGCCGGACTCGGTGATGATGGAGGATTCGGAACCGAAGACCTCGCACCAGCAGGCGCAGCAATCGCCATGCGAGGAGCCGCAGAAGTCCCTTACGCGGGATGGCAAGTCGGAATGCTCGCACTAGTCCTACTCCTCATGGGGCTCTGCGGAATTCTCACCACCGACATCCTAAGAAACCTTTGGGCTTGGGAAGGTCAAACTGACTACTCTACAAGCTTGACCTCGATGCTCGTCAACGCCCTCGGTAGCAAATAATCGCTCGGATCCCGATGGTGAAACAAACCAACCAAGATCCAGCCCCCCAAGAACGAATCGAACTCCTAGAATCTCTTCGGAATCGTCCCACCGCTCGCCGACGTTCCGATGTCCCTTCATTCGTTCGCAACGCCCTGAACCTCGGCTGGATCGAAGCGAGAAACCTCGTTGAATGGCTATGCGTCGATCGGATCGAACTCCTGATCAACCTCTCGAAGCAATATCAATGGGATCTCGACTTCGATCACAATCTCAATCCAAAATCCCTCGAGAAGCTGTCTAAGATACAACAGTCCAAGGAAATCGCGAAATCTCTCGCTCAGCGATTCGACGCTTCAGGCCCCGAAATTCAATTGCTCCAAGCCCACACAAGCGACGTCGCTCGCGAATGGGCCGCCCTGATCATCGGCCTTTGGCATGACATGCCCTTCCCCCGCCGACTCGCTTGGATCAAACCCCTTGCCGATCACAGCAATGCCGGCACCCGCGAATTCGCTTGGATGGCACTCAGACACCACGTTGCCGAAAACCCAATCCAAACCATCGAAAAACTTGTCCCCTGGACAGGTAGCAGAAACGAAAACCTGCGCCGCTTCGCCTCCGAAATCACACGACCACGCGGTGTCTGGTGCACACACATACAACTCCTCAAAGACTCCCCCGAAATCGCGCTACCTATCCTGGAACCTCTCCTCGCAGACTCGTCTCTGTACGTGCGAAACTCCGTCGCTAACTGGCTAAACGACGCGAGCAAGTCTCAACCGCAGTGGGTCCTAGATCTTACAAACCAATGGCTCTATAGTTCTCCAACCTCCGAAACAAAATACATCGTCCGACGTGCTCTCAGGACACTCAATAAACAAACCGGTACGAGTCATAAACAAACCGAGACGAAAACTCCCAGCGGAAACAAGAGAACCAGCGCAAAAAAGAGAACCAGCGGAAACAAAAAAGCCGGCGGACTGTAAAGCACCAAAACCCAACCCCTACACGGATCCATCCTCATGTCTAACAACGCTCTTCACGACATCCTCGATTCTCTCCACAAACAACTCGCTTCCCTCCCAGCACTCACCCCACAGAATATCGACGATCTCAAAGCAATCGCCACAGAGATCCAATCCACCCTCGAGAAACAATCCCCACCGACCGACAACTCCCCTACCCTCTCCTCCCGCATCAACCTCCTCGTCGAAGACTTCGAAAAAAACCACCCTCAACTCACCCAGACCCTCTCCACTCTCGCCGAACGTCTCGCCGACATGGGTATCTAAAAACGAAATCGACGTCCGCGTGGGCTTGGCCAAACAGCAACTACGCTCAATAAAGACAGCAGTTAGCTAAAGCTTGCAGCAAACCCATGCAGCAACTCGTCACTCAAACCAGGCAATAAAAAAACCGAGGAGGGAACCCCAAACGGTCCCCTCCCCGGCAGCCTTCCCCCCGGCTGATTCGGCACACACAACCGAACGAATCAACCGGAAGCTCCCTCGATATCTTCCTTGCATGCTCCTCCGGGCTCGGCGAGCTTGTACGACCTACCCCTAAAGGCACCCGCACCTGCACCGATCAGCAAAATCCATGCCAACTCGGCCCGTAATTTTGCTAGCCCTAATTCCCTACGATTTCCAGTAAAACCAAATCGTATACAACACATGCTCAAATAAGCTACTCTCAATTTGCAAGTGACAGTCTCAGGTTGAGACCGATAATATAGTTCTACGCCGCACCCCTACTCGCCCGCCGAAGCAGCCATGCAACCAGCCACCACACAACCAAGCATCTTCGCAATCGACTCGCGATTGACCCTCATCCCAGTCGTCAACGCAAGCGCCCCGTTCGCCTCCGCACTGCGACGCGAACTTCTCAAACGACCCTTCGACGCCCTCGCTGTTGCACTTCCGAAGTCTTTTGCCAATCCCATCATCGAAGCTGTCGAACAACTTCCAAACCTATCACTTGTAGCCCTTTCCTTCGCAAACAACCACAACTCCACCTATCGCGATTCTCACACCGGCCCCGATGCAGACCACACCCTGCCCTTGGCAACCTACGTACCAATCGATCCATGCCAAGGTGTAATCGCAGCCATTCGGTTCGCTCTCGGCGAACACATACCGATCGCTTGGGTCGGCTCCGATTCCCCCCCCCTTCGACATAACGCTCCGTACTTTCCAGACACCTACGCCCTTCGATCCACTTCCCTCGAACGCTTCTGCGCCGCCCTCCTCCCCTCAATCCTTCCCCCCTCATCCCCATCAGAACAACAACGAATCGACGAACTCGCCCATCGAATCAACACCACCACCGAGCTAGCTTCCCACACCATCGCTCTATGCCCCTTAGAAGATTGGCCTTGGGTGCGCCAAAGCAT
>CAIJIZ010000454.1 GCA_903820735.1 uncultured Pirellula sp. | reverse complement strand
TGAATACGGGCACTGGATCGTCGGTCAGACCTGGACCACCTTTACCCACCGCGCCGCCTTGCCAAACACCCTCGATAACGTCGGTGATGTCGCCAGCGTCGGACGACGACAAGCCCAGATTCGCTACACAAGAAAATGGCTTGAGGATCGTTGGTCCTGGTCCGCATCGATCGAAAACCCCAACGTCCAACCGGACGAATTCCTGATTGACAACGACCTCGGCGTCGCACGCAATCCACTTCCAGACCTCGTCACCCGTCTGCGATATACCGTCGATCGTGGACAATTCCAACTCGCTCTCCTCGGCCGCCAACTCGCCTTCGAACCCAACGGTCAGCCCGTCCGAAGCGGGCCCGGTGGCGGTCTGAACGGCACCGGCTTTTTCGACATCACCAAACGCTGCCGAACCTACGGCGGAATCCTGTGGGGACGAGGGATCGGTAGCTACCGCGATCTACCCGACTACGCTCTGAATAACCTCGCCGAAGGTAAAGCCCTTGAATCCTTGGCTTGGTACTCCGGACTTACCCACCAATGGAACGATCGCTGGTCGACGAACCTGACCTACAGCAAAGGAATCGTTACGAACTTGCCCGGCCAGTCCCCTTCAAGCATCGCACAACTGAACTACATCGCCGCCAACTTGATCTGGCAACCTACTAAATACACCTTCGCCGGCGGAGAGTATCTTTGGGGAAATCGGGAGAACTACAACCAAGACGCCGCCGATGCTCACCGTATAATGGTCAGCTTCGGTTTCCTTCTACCCTAACTCCCACCTGCCTATTGACCCAAGGCTCCCATCCATGTTCAAGAACCTTTCGAGTTACTTGGCCTCTCGGCCCATCCAAGCCCTCTTGCTATGCACGGTTGCGATTCTTCACTGTCCGAACATCGCAAAAGCACAAACGCCCGAGACGGCAAACATCCCCGCCGGATCGAAACGAATTCTTTTTCTCGGTGATAGCATCACCCACGCAGGCGGGTACATCGCAAGCATCGAAGCAGCACTGCGCATTCAAGCACCAAACGAACACCCCACTATCCTCAATCTGGGACTTCCTAGCGAGACCGTCAGCGGCCTTAGCGAACCAGGCCACGCCGGAGGAGCTTTCCCAAGACCCGATCTGCACGAGCGACTCACTCGTATCCTCGACCTCGCAAAACCCGATCTCGTTGTTGCATGCTACGGAATGAACTGCGGGATGTACTACCCACTAAGCGATGATCGCTTCGCTAAATTCAAAGCCGGTATCGAAAAACTTCACCAAGCCGTCGAGAAACGCGGAGCACAAATCATCCACCTTACCCCCGCTTACTTCGATGCCCTACCCATCCGCGACCGACTCCTGCCCGAAGGACTCGACGAATACCGCCAACCATTCGCAAAGTACGATGATGTCCTCGAAGCCTACTCGAAATGGCTCCTCGCACAACGCGATAAAGGTTGGGTCGTCCTCGATGTCCACGGAACTATGAAATCCGAAGTCGCTAAGAGACGGAACGAAGATCCGAACTTCACCTTCGCCGGCGACGGTGTCCACCCCAACGCAGCCGGACAAGCCATCATCGCCTCCCCACTAGCTGCCTACTGGGGACTCAATCTCGACCCGAATGGACTGCCTACGCACCCAAAAGCCAAAGAGATCTTCCAAAAAGTCTCCGAGAAACAAAACCTTCTGAAACTCAGCTGGCTCTCCGCAACAAAACATATCCGACCAGGCATCCCCGATGGTCTGCCCCTTGAACAATCCGCCGAACAAGCAAAATTGATCGATGAACAAATCGACGCGATGCTGAAGTAATCCACACCAAATCCCTACGTAGGAGACCTTCCAGGCCCCCTTCTTAGCGAGCGCAGCGAGGCAAGTCGCAGCGAGGCAAG
>CAIJIZ010000453.1 GCA_903820735.1 uncultured Pirellula sp. | reverse complement strand
TGCGCCGCAGTTAGACCCGGCGTCCGTTCCCACAATCGCCAATGCGATAGCAGCCGAAGACTGTAAGGTTGGCTGGGGTACCGACCCGACCGATCGCTCGATGTACATGGTGATTCAAATTGCCCCACGAGCGATCGCCCAATTCGCTGCCGGGACTCAATCGATGGAACTCGAGAGCATCATCCCCCCGGCACTTCGAGGCCGTGTCCAAAAAGTCATTATCCGTGTTGGAAGCGGACCTGTTGAGCAAAGCCCCCCTGAATCGGAACTTGCAAGGCTTCCTCTCTCACAATCCAACACCTCATCGGCTCCCACCATCGCTAACTTAGATCGACGTTCCGCCGTGAATATCGATCCACCTCTTTCGGCAACTGACCCAACCCGCTCTTCAGAACCAAGCATCGTTTCAACCTCAGGAACCACGCAACTGCCGGTTGTTCCCGGACTGAGCCTGCCTTCGACCGGCTCTGCCCCACAATCCACATCCTTCCCAAGCACTCCTTACACCGGAGCCCCAGTAACTGGAGTACCTGTAACAGGAACACCCGTTACCGGTAGCGCGATTCCGACTTACCCCAACGAAGTTCTCCCCAACACGCCTTCGTCAACACCGACTGTGATCAGCACCCCGATCCCTTCTACTCCGTCGACGTACTCGGCGACACCTTCTTACGGTGCTACTACCGCGGCCCCGGCATGGAATAACAACACACAGACCGTCACCCAACCAACCGATGGTTTCGCACCGATGCCACGCACCGTTCCAAACACGTTAAACCCATTCGGAACGAATCGCGCTAGCACCACTGCAGGTGCAACGAACAATCCCAACAATCGCGTCGTGCCAGCGACGAGCACAGCGGGAACGAGCACGCAAGGCAACGTCACTTACGGCGGAACGAATGGTACAAGCACCTCTGGCACCTCGGGGCTAGGGTCTGGATACAACCAGGTACCACACCTAGCCAACAACCCAGCAGGATACAACTATCAAAACAACGGGGCCTTCAATAACCCTCCACCGGGCGGATACGTCCTTCCAAACGATCCGAACTACACCCAGTACAACAACCAGTATGGCCATAACTACAACCACGGAGCAACACTTCCGACCGCTCCCGTCCTGCCTATTCCACAAGTCGCTTCGCGACCATTTCCATCGACTTCTTCATCGATCCAAACTCAGACCGATTCGTCCGGACGCCCGCTTGAATCCACCTACCAATCGCGAGGAACGCTACTGCCATTCTTCCTCGTTCTCTCCTTTATCCTGAACATCTACTTCGGCCTGTGGCTCAACCA
The DNA here is from genome assembly GCA_903820735.1 of uncultured Pirellula sp. Taxonomy (GTDB): domain Bacteria; phylum Planctomycetota; class Planctomycetia; order Pirellulales; family Pirellulaceae; genus JBKCUI01. The sequence continues at coordinate 4,526 of CAIJIZ010000453.1, read as the reverse complement.
CTTGAGCACCAAATACCGCCACCTTCTCGGAAACGTTCGCGGCTTGGCAACAAGCGACCAAATGTAGAAAACGTGTAGCCTCACCTTCTCCGGAATTCTGCCGAGTTGCATTTCGTCAAATCGGGGCTACATTGAAGTTCCCCCCTGACGATGTACCTCCCTCCAAAGACCGGAGTGTCGCATGAGCAATTTCTTGCCTTGCTCGATACGAAATGCAACCGCATGCATCTACCTTTTAACCGCACTGACGGTCTTTGCTGAAGCTATCACAATTAGCCATTTTGCAGTTGGCCAGGACCCCTCAGCACCTGCAGCAGCCTCGCCCACTTCAGTATCCCCGGCAGCAACCACCCCGGCAGCAAATGCACAGTCTGTTGTAGTTACTGAAGGAGTTACTGAAGTAGATGCGGAAGGAATCGCGTTCTTCGAGCAACGCATCCGCCCCATCTTTGCGGAACACTGCTATTCCTGCCATTCCTCTTCAGCAAAGACCCTCCAAGCGAACTTGCTCCTCGATTCATCCAACTCCATCCTAGCTGGAGGAGATAGCGGTCCGAGTGTTATCCCGAACAAACCCGACGAAAGCTTGCTCATTGAGTCGGTGCGGTACTCGCCAAACCACTCAGCGATGCCACCCGATGGGAAACTGCTCGATGAGCAGATCGCCGCGCTCGAAGCTTGGGTGCGTCGCGGTGCCCCTGTTCCCTCCTCCGAAATCGCTTCGAAAATCCGGACTGCCATCGACATCGAAGAAGGCCGCAAGCACTGGGCGTTTCAACCCACTAAACCACTCCCAGAACTGTTCTTCGTTCCCCCAGAGTCTGCATTTCCCAATGCTGCAGCGCAACAGCTTCCAACTTCCAATTCGCGGATCGATGTCGCGATCGAACACGAGCTTACAAAGCATGAACTAAGTCTCTCTCCTCGAGAACAACAACGAGGGTTGCTGCGTCGCCTAAAAATGGACCTCGTCGGCGTGCTTCCATCACCCGCCGAAGTCTTTGAGTTCGAAAACGATTCGTCTCCCGAAGCTTTTGAGCGTCGTATCGATGCGTATCTTGCTTCTCCGCAATATGGCGAGCGTTGGGCTCGCTATTGGCTCGACCTCGTTCGCTATTGCGATGTGATGGAAGAATGGACTGAGACTCTTGGACCAACCTATCCATATCGTGACTGGGTTGTCTCTGCCTTTAACGAAGACATGCCGTTCGATCGCTTTATCCACCTTCAGCTTGCCGCAGACCAACTGCCCGATGCGCGTCCAAGCGATCGCGCGGCACTGGGACTTCTCGGTATGAGCCCTTCGTACTGGAAGGAGCTACAGCTCCCGGTTGAAATCATTAAGTCGATCGTTTCCGACGAAGTCGAAGAGCGCGTGCACACACTTTCAAGTACCTTCCTCGGATTAAACATCGCTTGCGCTCGCTGCCACGATCACAAATTCGATCCAATCACCAATCTCGATTACTACGCGATTGCGGGAATACTTGCTAATTCCAAACCATCAGATGTCACGCTTGCACCCGACCTCGATGCTGCGGCGATCGTCGAAGCCCGCAAAGGGGTCAAGAAACTAGAAGGCGAAATGCAACCGCTGCTGAAATCCGAAAAGGAAGAGGACAAAGCCAAAGTCGCCGAATTGCAACAAAGACTTGACGCGCTGCGTGGGACGAAAGGTTTTGATGCATTGCTTACTCCAGGAGTCGAAGACGCGAGGCTTGAAGTATTACCTGCCGAGGGTTCGCACGGCAGCAAAATCGTCTTTGAAAAAGCCCTTCGCGACAAAGCGGTCGAGATTCGCGGCAATCCGAATAAGGCGGGGGAGACTGTTCCTCGCCGTTTTATCTCGGTACTATCTCACAACACTCCACCAGCTCCTTTCGGAACAGAGCAAGCCAGCGGACGCGCCGAGCTGGCTCGCTCCATGACTTCCGATTCGGCACACTTAGTCGCTCGTGTTTTCGTCAACCGTATTTGGAAACATCACTTTGGCCGAGGACTTGTCGAGACCCCTAGCGACTTCGGTCGCCAAGGAACACTTCCAAGCCACCCGGAATTACTTGACGACCTCGCATATCGTTTCATCGAACAAGGCTGGTCGATCAAATGGCTCCATCGAGAAATCTTGTTATCGAACACTTACCAACAGCAACGATCCTTCGGCGCTGGCGACCAACGCGATCCAGATCAGCGACTCTATGCTTCGTTCCCCCGTCGTGCGCTCGACGTCGAAGCTTGGCGCGACAGTATCCTTGAAGCAACCGGCGAACTGAATAACCAAATCGGTGGGCCTCCCGAAGACCTCTCCAAAATCGGGCGAGCCAGAAGGACGATCTACGGCCAAGTCCGCCGACGTGAACTCAACGACTTGCTTCGTCTGTTCGATTTCCCCGATCCATTGACCCACAGCGCTTCTCGCGTTCCAACCATCACCCCACTTCAACAACTCTATCTTCTCAATAGTCCCTTTATCCTCGAGCGCTCCGATGCACTGATCCGTCGCCTTGAGCTTGAATCGGTCAACGATACCGATCAGCGAATCGAGAAACTCTACGGCTGGCTTTTCCAACGAAGTCCCACACCGGCTGAATGGGATAAACTGCGAGGTTTTATTCAACCGAATAACGACCCGCAAGCTTGGCAGTTACTCGCCCAGAGTCTATTTGCAAGTAACACGTTCTACTTTGTCGAGTGAACTGTAATACCCAAATACAATAGAACTTACTATGAATCCTTTTGAGACTTCGCAAACAGGCGGCTTTATGCATCCGAGCACCTTTACGCGCCGCGCTGCCTTGCAGTCCACTGGAGCAAGCCTCGGGATGCTTGCGCTGGCGCATCTACTGCCGAACGCTTCGGCGAGCGATAAACCCAATTCTCGAATCGAGCCGCACTTCGCCCCCAAAGCCAAACGCATCATTCATCTGTTCATGAATGGTGGGCCCTTTCAATGCGATCTGTTCGACCCCAAACCAGCATTGAACCAGTTCGCAGGACAGAAACCACCTGAAGCGGACTTGCGCACCGAGCGTCCAACCGGCTCCCTGATGGCCGTGCCCTTCGCGTTCTCGAAACATGGCAATAGCGGATTGGAAATCAGTGAACTCCTACCGCAGACGGCTTCGTGCGCCGATGACCTGTGTGTGATCCGCTCGATGTTTACCGATAACCCGAACCATGGCCCTGCATTGTTCATGATGAACAACGGCACGATCACGCCGAATCGCCCCACGCTCGGTGCATGGCTCTCATATGGACTTGGGTCTGAAAATGCAAACCTTCCAGAGTTCGTAGCCCTATGTCCCGGTCGCCCAGTCCGCTTCGCGGAGCTTTGGTCCAATGGTTTTCTTCCCGCCAAGCACCAAGGCGTCTATGTCAATCACTCGAATCTCGACCCGTTGCAGATGGTCCCGTTTCTCAAGAATTCTCGATGGTCCCCAGAAGCACAATCGAAGCAGCTTGCATTGCTCAAAGAGCTGAACCTTGACCTTGAACAACGCGCAGGGGTCGACCCGCAGTTCGAATCTCGCATCCATGCCATGGAGACCGCATTTCGCATGCAAGCAGACGCCTCCGATGCTTTTGACATCCAGAAAGAACCCGAAACGGTGCGAGAGGCTTACGGGAAATCCCATTTCGCAAACGGTTGCCTTCTCGCTCGCCGCCTTGCCGAACGCGGAGTGCGATTCACCCAAGTCTACTACGGTAACGGTCAACCTTGGGATACCCACTCCAATCACAACGCTTCGACCAAAAACCTTTGTGCCGATATCGATCAACCTATCGCTGCACTTTTGAAAGACCTCAAGCAACGCGGGATGCTCGACGATACGCTTGTCCTCTGGGGAGGTGAATTCGGCCGAACCCCTACCACCGAGAATTCCGATGGTCGTGACCACAACCCATGGGGCTTCACCGTTTGGATGGCAGGTGGTGGCGTTCGCGGTGGACTCGCCTACGGGGCAACCGATGACTTCGGCTTCCGCGCCATGCATGACAAAGTTCACATCCACGACCTACATGCTACGATCCTTCATCTCATGGGACTCGACCACGAGAAGCTTACTTACCGTCACGGGGGTCGCGATTATCGACTGACCGATATCGCAGGCAATGTCGTCAAACCAATCCTAGCTTAATCGAATGGGTTCTTGAGGTGTGTTAGAGGCTAGTACTAATTCGCTTAGGGTTCGCAATGGCGTACTCGAACCCACCCTCATCCCCCCCGCCCCTTGCTCCCGCCCAAGCGGACGAAGGGGAAGCCAAGACCTTTCCGTAGCGTGGCCTCGTAGCATATCTATCCCCCGTAGCATGGCCCTCTGAGGCCGTGCGAGGGGTTCAAGTGGCTCACGCAAAGATACGAAGACGCAAAGAAAACCGCGAACCAGTTTGTGTTACGATTGGAGTGGAGCACCGACTTTTCTTAACTCCCCTTCTACTACCGGGGGAGGAGAAGCCAAGACCTTCCCGTAGCGTGGCCTCGTAGCATATCTATCCCCCGTAGCATGGCCCTCTGAGGCCGTGCG
>CAIJIZ010000452.1 GCA_903820735.1 uncultured Pirellula sp. | reverse complement strand
CTTTGTCATGGCGATTCCTCTTTCGTTGGATTTCCGCGAAACTAACCCGTGACCTACTCTGGGGAGCAACCCCAGTGAACTCTTTCAGCGCCGCACCCTGCATTGAAGCTGCGACCGCACAACCGACGATGCAATCGAGCCAGTGGTTGTCTCCTCGCTCCGGACGCGACTTCCATTCGTCGACGCTGCGACCGCGCCCCTCGGTTTTGACTCGATACTCCGCTGTTAAATGTTCGGCAAAGAGCCGATGCATATCGGGTGAGTCGCCAAAGAGCGACAGACAGCCTCGATCTCCCAAGGGGACCGAAAGTCGTCCATACAGAAAAGACTTCCAGTAGTTCGTGTCGTAGACGACGTGTCGCACAGCGCGTTTGCCATGGACATTCGGGACACGCCAGTTGTGCCCGACGCGATCCCCTGGGCGTCGCTTGTATTCCGAGAATGGTTGACTCGAGGCACCCACGAACCGACCGTGGCTTGGCATCACGATCCCAGCATGGAGCGATTGGCGTGAGAATTGATAAATCACATCGGTCGACAAACCCCAGTTGGCGTCGATCAAACAGCGATCGATACGCAGTGCAGCACCGTCATCGCGTTGCCATTCCCGCGAGAGTTGTTTGTTGATCAGGACCTCAAGGCCTGCGTAGATGGAACCTTCGAGCCCAACGGAATTCGAACTCGATGCGAGAGTGCTGCGTGCATCGCGAAGCGTGAAGTACGGACGCTGCTGATCTGGGTAAGCCCCATAATCGACGATGTAGCCAGTGAAGTCAGACTCCCAGGCTGCGACCACGTAGAATAGCAAGCTTGCTTGAACGTCGACGAACATGGTCAAGTGGTTCGCACCGATGGGGATCTCTCCGCGCTGCATGCGGTTGAATTTGCTGGAGATTTGATCCGCTGTGAGTTCATCTTCGTTGGCATCGATCTCAGGCAATGGTTCGTTCTGGTATTCCGCGAAGAAGGCTGCTTCATCTTGAAGCTTTAGATTCATCGCGTGTTGGATGGCCGACCGTTCGTCGTAATTGAATCGCTCTGGCCAAGCGATCCTGGCTCCCTCATCCATCTCGTCGCGATTGTCAGCGTAGAATGCAGTGGCTAGTTCGATGTCCCCTTGATTGCGAAGACTCTCCGCACGAATCTCGCTGTAGCGTTGCCACAGTTTCTCGTTACTTGGGAACGAATAAACCATCTTGGTTCGTTCCCCGTTCCACTCCGGATGCCTATCGCGAGAGAGAATGTTGTCGGCCATGTCTCCCGGCCTGATGACCGTGCAAGGCATGATCCCGGAGATCTTCTTGCCTGGGCCTGCCAAGCCGAGGATTGCTCCAGCAAGAATGCTTTCACGCGTGGCACATTGCGAAAGCGATCGAGCGGATTCGTCGGTTTGAGGGTCGTCGATCACCACCAGGGTGGGCCGAGCTGATTTACCGTCGGCTCGTTTGTACTTCATCCCTCGGATCCGACCCGTAATACCAGCAACCTTGATGATGGCACCCGAGGCTGGGCTACCATCGATCGTCGGCAGCACGACCTCTTTGGCTGTCCAGCCAATGTGCGTTCGCTCTCCCTTGTAGAGCTGGCCGTTGCAACGATTGGCAATTCCATCGAGGGCTTGGATCGGAAATACCACCTCGGGATAGTCGGCAAGCAGCAGATCGTTTCCATCGAGTTCGGTCTTGATCGATTCGAGCATGTCGCATGCATGGCCTTCGTCGCTACCGATGAGGCATACGAACTCTCTGTGGCCGTTGAGCACCGCCCAAATGCATGCGCATTCGCAGACGCTGGTCCTGCCACTACCGCGAGGCATCGCCATCGAGAACAGTCCACCTCGAAGCACCGCTTGCTCGATCCGACCGATGACCTTCAGGTGATCCGGAGACCATGGTAGATGGAACGTCTGCGGGAAGTAGGCTTCGCAGAAGAATCGAAAGTCGGTTTTCGCTCTTGCCTTGCGATCCGGATCAACGATTGCAGGTAGCTCACCAATGTCGCGACCAGCCAGTGCCATCGCTGCGTTGCGTGCGCGAGCGTTCTCCTTCATCCGCTCGTACGGATCCCCATCCGTCTCTTTCCGTGGTGCATGCTTCTCTTGCACGAGCCACGCGATGTACCGAAGCAGATCGACATGCTTGCCATCGCCGATGCGATTTCCCGCTCGCATCCGATGACGATGGAGCTGTCGATCGGAGAGGACTTCACCCATCGGTGTTGAGTTTAGCAGCCGGCATAGCTCGCTCGGCTTGAGCTTTCTTGGATCACTCGCCACGAGACATCTCCTTGAGCATCCAGGCTGCGTAGGCTACGAGACTGATCGTGCCGTCCTTGTTTTGGGGCGCACCGTCCGCAAGGTCATCTGCGATCTGCTCTTCGGGAATACG
>CAIJIZ010000451.1 GCA_903820735.1 uncultured Pirellula sp. | reverse complement strand
TCGTTACACTTTTCCAGGCTGGGTGGGGGTACCACCTTGTAGGTTTTCAGGTTTGGATTGGAAGATAAAGATGCTCGATAGAAAATTCGTATTAGAGAATGCCGAAGCGGTCAAAGCCAACTGCAAAAACCGAGGTACCCCCGAGGAGATCGATCAAGTAGTGGCGTTGGAAACAGAGCGTCGAGCCAAGCTTGCCGAGGCCGAAGAGCTAAATCGTCAAGCGAATGCGATCAGTGCCCAGATGGGAAAAGCCACACCTGAGCAGCGAGAGGCTTTCAAGGAGCAGGGGCGAGAGTTGCGAGCTAGGAAAGATGCAGCGCAGCACGAGCACGACGAATTGAATCGTCAGATCGACGCTTTGTTGTCCCGAGTCCCGAACATGACCCACCCAAGTGCACCGATTGGAAACGACGACGGTTCCAACTTGGAAATCGCAAGAGGTGCTACACCGGTCAAGAAACTTGACTTTAAAGCAAAAGACCACTTGGAGCTCGGTCAGATTCACGACATGATCGACTTTGAGTCGGGTGCCCGGGTTGCAGGTGCTGGGTTTTATTTTCTCAAGCGAGACGCAGTGCTGCTTGAATTGGCTTTGCAGCAGTTCGCCATCTCGCACCTTGTGAAGAAGGGTTTTATACCGGTTACTACGCCCGACGTTGCAAACACCGAGATATTGCACGGGATTGGGTTCATCCCGCGAGGGCCAGAAACACAGATTTACAGCATCGAGAACACCGAATTGAATCTGGTTGCGACCGCAGAGATCACTTTGGGGGGGATGTACCACAATCAAGTTCTCGAAGCAGAACAGTTACCGTTGAAACTCGTCGGCATTAGCCATTGCTTCCGAACGGAGGCCGGCGCGGCGGGACGAGCTTCACGCGGGCTATATCGCGTCCACCAGTTCACCAAAATCGAGATGTTCGCCTTTACCCTTCCTGAGCAGAGCGATGTGGTCCACGAAGAGCTTCGAGCCCTTGAGTGCGAACTGTTCGACTTACTGGAGATCCCTTATCGAGTTGTCGACACCGCGACGGGCGATCTCGGCGGTCCTGCTTATCGCAAATACGATTTAGAAGCTTGGATGCCAGGTCGTGGAACAGAGGGAGAATGGGGGGAGGTGACCAGCACCTCGAATTGCACCGACTACCAAGCCCGTCGGTTGAACATTCGCTATCGCGTTAAGGGGGAAAAAGGGACACATTACACCCACACCCTCAACGGTACCGCATTGGCTTTAAGCCGAGCGTTGATCTCCATCATGGAGAACCATCAGCAAGCGGACGGATCGATCTTGGTACCCAAGGTCCTCATTCCGTGGATGGGCAAAGACCGGATAGGGTAGTTTCGCTGGTTACAGTCCAACGAGACCGAATATCTTTATGTACTTTTCTCAATTGCTTTAGCCACTGAATCAGTGGCACTTGGAACACCTCGCAAAGAAACGCATCTAATACTGCAAGCCGATTTTGAACGTTATTACCGGTTTGAAACTCGCGGCATTAGGTTTGCCAATACCAAGTACGTCGTCTACCTGAAAAGCGAACAAAAAACCTGGTGATTTCCGCCATAAAAAAAGGAACAGCGCCTGTACTTAAAAAAATAGACGCTAGAATAGTTGTGTCAACTGAAATCACCATCAGCGGCGACGCGAGATTGGGGTTTTGAGTCGGCATCTTGAATAAAAAAATTGAAACTGCCTCACCTGGCTTTGGTTGGATTTCGGGCGTGACCAACTACTGTTAGGTGAGGCTTTTTTATTTCTTCCTAAGTCGTAGGGTGTGGTGAAGCGGTCGGCCGTCTAATTTCGAAACCACCGCGACAACCTAAGAACAACCATTCAATCCACCCGGTTAACCGTACCGACCGCGAAACCCACCGGTCCGCGCATCAACCGACCACGCGCACACGGTCGGCTCTGGTTTTCTTTGCGTCTTCGCGTCTTTGCGTGAGCCTTCGCACTCGCGACGCACGAACTCGTAGGTTCATGCGACCCTTTTTCCTGCGCGTGCAAGGTACGTTCCGCGGTCCTTTGGAGCTGGCGGCGTTTACGAAATGACGGATGTGGTCGATGCAATAAAGATGATTGCGATTGTGATCGGGCCCGCTGCACATACCCTACGAACGCTTGGATCCTACTTCGCACGCAAGGCAGGAATAGATGCCATGGGGATGGGTGGGGTAGGGTGTGGTGAAGCGGTCGGCCGTCTAATTCCGAAACCACCGCGACAACCCAAGAACAATCATTCAATACGCCACGTTCCAAATACCGACCGCGAAACCCACCGGTCCGCGCATCAACCGACCTCGCGTTCACCGTCGGTTCTGGTTTTCTTTGCGTCTTTGCGTGAGCCTTCGTACTCGCGACGTACAGACCCGGAGGTCCATGTTACCCTTTTTCCTGCGCGTGCAAGGTACGTTCCGCGGTCCTTTGGAGCTGGCGGCGTTT
>CAIJIZ010000450.1 GCA_903820735.1 uncultured Pirellula sp. | reverse complement strand
TAACGCTTCGGCACCACTACCCATGAGCAATTTGCTTACTCGACCCCCACGGCCCGCTTGACCCGCCGAAGCAATCTCTAATTGCTCATGGTCCAAAGGTAAAAACTCTCGCGCGTACTCGTCGCCTGCCACCCCTCCAATCGGTGGCGTTTTGCCGGTTTTCATCCATGATGCTATTACCTTCGCCGATCGCCCCTCGGACTTCCAGTCTAACTCCTTGCGTATCGCCTCTTTCGTCTCCCAGTGCTCCATCTCCCATTGCTCTTCAGGTACCAACTCCTGAGATCCCGACAATGGCTTAAGGGTGCTCCCGCTCTTGCCGGCATCGTTGTCATCGTGCGTATCTTTGCCCTCGTGTGTATCGCTGCTCTCGATTGTTTCTAACCTTCTGCCAGACTCATTGCGGTCGTTTGGCTGGCTGCTTCCTTCGGGATCATCATTCTTCTCCTCTGGTCTCCGGCCATCGGACGATTCACCAATCGCATTCTTGGAATCGATCGCTTGCTGTGAGGTGTTTTCGCGCTGCGCGGAATTGATTTGCTGCGGGGGATTGGTTTGCTGAGCAGTGTTGTCCCGCAGCGCGGTGTTGGGAGCATTAGGCGATGGTTCTAGCGATGTTGGATTACTGGATGTTGAGTTGGTGGAGGTAGGGGCAACGGAAGTTGAGTTACTGGAAGTAGGCTTATCGGGAGGGGGGCTACTGAATGCAGGGGATCCAGATGTTGGATTGCTGACGGTTTGGTTTTCTTGGGGGCGGTACGGTCGCAGTTCGGTTCTTGCGACAATGCGTGTCGGCTGCCCAACTAACACGTCCGCCCACTCTCCCGTGAAACTTGTGATCGGCTTGACGGGCCCGATCCGCTTGCGAGCGTAAAACCAAGGCGTTACCAACAGATCACGCGCCTCATCACGTTTCTGGTCGAGTTGCAACGTCGCTTCTGCCGCCGACCGTACCGCACGGATCCGCTGCTCGTCGTCAACTCGCAACCGAGGATGCTTGGCAACCTCGCTCCAGTATTGCGATTGGGGGGAAGCGTCTCTGCCAATGTACACAAGGGTCTTTCCACCTGTGTCGAGCCATTGCTGTAGGGCTGCTAACACTTCAGGCCGATGCAGTGGGAATTTGTCGGGTATCCATACGATGGTTTGAACCGCCTCATTCATGCTCGGGGAGATCGATGCGAGGATTTGTGTTTTGTGCCCTTTAATTTCGGCCATCTCTCGAAACACCGTCAGGCCACTTGGGCTGCATTCCCCGACATAACTGTCGGACTCCCCATACACAGCATTGACCCTTTGCCTACAACCTGCCGAACTGCATGCGAGGAGGCTTGCGAGCCCCAGAACCAGCATCGCAGCGCCGTTTGCACCTGCCCGTGCACCTGCCCTTGCACTTGCCCGCTGTTCGCTCGACTCGTCCGAATCGGGCTTGCTGACATTTGCTGTACTGCCGCTTGAATCGTCGCCGGTATCGCTTTTTGAGCTGTTGTTGGGTTTGTTGCCAGTTTTGGTGCCAGGAATGTTGCCCAGTCGATTGCTTAATGGGTTGCTTGCGCTGTTTGATGTGCCGTTCGAGTTTCTGTTTGCATTGTTATTTGAATCGCCATTTGTATTGCCATTTGATTTTTGGATGGATTTTGAGATAGCTCTTTCGATCGATGGCAGTTCGTTCCAGATGGCTTCGAATCGCCCTTGGGATATCTCTTTGCGTCCAAAGAACGCTTCTTCGAAGAGTTCGACGACCCTCTTGAATGGCTGTTGGACTTCGGGGTAGCTTTTTAATTCTCGTACGTAGCGATGGTTGGTTTTTCCGCGAGCAAGACGAATGCAACCTGCGGTATCGCATTCGACCAGAAGGTAACTAAACAAGTAGATGACCGCGTTGCGGTAATCTTGGTTGTTGCGGAAGTAGTCGGCTTGGGCCTTAAGACCAGCGAGGGGCTGATCTAGTTCGAAGGGCAGATCGCTGAGTTTCGCTTTCTGCGCTACGATGTTTTCGGAAATCTCGTTTACCGTTCGTTTCCGACGTCTTACAGCGGCAGGAGAAGCGAGCAGCATGTAGATCAGTGCGCCCAGGAAGGCCAATCCAAGGAGAATCAGTACCAAGCGAAAGAGAAACAATAAAAATTCGCCGTCGGAATTCGTTCCCGATGTCCCGACCGTCCCACTTGATGTTTCCCATTGATAAAGGGAATTGTTCTCGTTTTGAATGTCGATGTGTCGGTCGGAGACATCGGTATCTTTGGGGAGTGGGCGGCCGAAGGTAACGTCTTCTTCTAAGGCATCGGCCCATACGGGGTTGCTGCCTCGTCGAAGTGCTTCGTCGAGCTGGCTGGATTGTTGAGGAGTTTCAGCGGCGGGGGACGCTTCATTGGTTGCCAAGGCAATGCCTTGCATTGGGCACATAAGCAGCACGACGAGCGCGAGTCGGCACATGGAGAGTAACGAGCGAGCGAGAGTCAATCCGTTAGAGGATCTCAAGAGATCGGCCATGGTTGGATCATCCACGGTTAGGTGCTCCTTGGAATTCGCTCAAGCGTTGTGCTTCGGCCCGGAGTTTCAGCTCCAGATCCCAGCCTTCGGCGCGGATGCGGGTATTGACGTAGACTAGGAACCGTAGGACCGTGGTCCAGAGAGCGGTCATCCAGAGTGAAGTTGGGTAGATAATTAGATCCATCCACCAGCCCCATTTCCAAGTCCCTATTAGGACACCGAGTAGAAACGCGGCGCAGAGGCAGAGCATCAGCGTTGCGGCAGCGGAGAGCAAGATCGCCGTTACTCCGATCCCGTTCGCATCCGCTTGGGCTTTTCGAAGCCATTGCGTGCGTTTGCTGTAAGTCATCGCATTTGGTCGATTTGGATCTGAGCTTAGCTTTGTTTGTTCCAACGCGAGGATTTCCGGGGCGAAGGGGTTAATGCCGCGAAAAAGAAGGAGAATGATTCCAGCGATGGTTAGCCAGACGATCACCATGAAGCTACGGTGTAGTTCGGGAGTCAGGGCCATGTAGGCCGTGACTAGGAGAGCGGGGATTGCGCCTCGAAGAATTCCGAGAATCCATAGAATTGCGCCGCGTTGGTTCCAGATTGGATTCAACCAATTTCTGCGGCTGTAGTCCGATAGGAAAACCGTGTTACCCAGTGCGAGGGTCAGACCCAGCATTGCCAGGGGGGCTTCGAGCATCACCAAGAGGGCCATCCACCAAAGGTATTGGAATCGGAACCACTGGTTCGACGTGGTGCTTGCAGAGAGCAACGAGAGTTGATCGTAGTGTCGAAGGGGTTCGAGGAGGATAGCGTTTAAGATTGCGAAGGGGATAACACCGACGAGAGCGAAGAGCAGGAGGCGGCCAGCGAATTCACGAATGACCACCAAGCTCAGGTCGAGGAGCTCTGGGGGAGTTCGCAAAGCGATAACGATAGCAGTACGATCGAGTTGCATCAGGCGGCTCCGAAACCGTTGGTGGATCGCAAGCTTGAAACGCTCGTGAGATTAACCTTTGAAGTAACTAGTTTGGCTGATGTCATTGCATTCGTCGTTTACTTTGCGTTCGAAAGTGATGGGGTAGGGCGGGGGAATCCGAGGATGCAAAAGTAGAACATCAGGGTTGCGGCGCTAGCGATTGCGATGGCGGCTTTGAGGGCATATGGTAGCGATGAAGGTGATACGAAGCCTTCGATGAAGGCTGCAAGGACAAATAGCACGACGGCCACGAGTGCGATCGGGAGGGATTGTTCGGCGCTTTTTCGGAAGGAGTCTTTGCGAGTCAGACCGTTGGTGATCAGCCAACCGAGTCCGAGTCGCAGTCCTGCGGCGGCGGAGAGGGCGATGGCGGTGAGTTCGAAAACGCCGTGAGCGGTGACGAACTCGAAAAACGAGTCCCCGGCGCGGATATCTGGGCGTGCCATGTAACCGAATCGGGCTCCGAGGGTCACCGCGTTATACGAGAGTTTTACAAGGGAAGGGATGATCAAGGGGCCCAGGGCGAAGCATTCGAGTCCGATGCTGGTGTTGTGACGAATGTACTTTGCTGCTGCGAGGGGAAAGTACGTGTTGTTGGTGGCGAGAGAGTTTCCGTACATCTGTTCAAGGTTCTTGATTTCGTCTTTGCCGACGACTTGTTCGGCGAAGCGCGGGAAGGCTTGCTCGGCCCAGCCCATCAGGGCGGCTAGGGAGAAGAGGCCGAAGAACAGAGCGCAAGTGAGTTTAACGCAGGCATCTGTAAAGATCGCTTGGGGGGCGATGACCGTCATATAATTCCACCATCGGGCAACGGGGAATCGCGAAGAGCTGTAGAGTTTGCCGTGGGCTCGAGCTACAAGTTTGTGGAGGTAATCGATGGTGGCAGGGGGAAGGTTCAGTTGGTCCGCCATGGCCAGGTCGGTGCATGCTGCTCGGTAAAGGGATGCGAAGCGTGAGAGATCTTCGGCCGACATCGCATCGCGGAAGCTTCGATTTTGGAAGCGTTCGCAGTAGGCTTCTAGTTCAGACCAGAAGAGTCTTCGTCGTTCGAGGAGTTCTGCGGTTTTCATTGGGGGGGCGGATCGATGAGAGGGCGAGAAGAAGAGAGTTGCGGTTCGATTACTTCATGTTTTACCGGATAACGGACGGAGTGGGTGTGGGTTGTGGAGGGGTAGGGGGAGGGGAAGAAGCGTTTTTGGTGGATGGGAGGTCTGGAGTTTGTCGCATTTCGAATTCACGGATGTATAGCGCGCAGAGAAAATGGTCAGGGTTCGTCGAGGGTGGCAGTCCCGTTTGTTCGAGCAGAGCGGGAGCGATGAGAGAAGCTAGATCTGTGCGGCGGTTTTTCGCCAGGTTTCGACGTCGGGTAACGTAGGAAGCGATAGTGCGCAGAAGGTTTCTCGAGAGGC
>CAIJIZ010000449.1 GCA_903820735.1 uncultured Pirellula sp. | reverse complement strand
GAAATCAAAGCCGTACATCAAACTGATCGCTTCGCAATCAAGTCGACTTACGGCTAACATGTAAGGGGCTAGATCAAGCATCTCGCGATGCTGCTCAGTGGCTTCTTCCAAAGCAGTCGGGTTTACCACCCCACTGCTAACACGACGAGCCTCCACCGCAACCCAACGATACGCTCCTTGCTCCTTCTCCTCCTCGAGAATGAACTCACCACGTTCCCGCTGATAGAAGTGTGTCAGTTTTGGAAAGCGACGCTGAAGCTGCTCAAAGAAATGAAGGATTGATTCTCGGCCACTTGGGAGATCCATCTCGGTTTGAAGCGTCACGTTCGAATAAAAATCATCGCTCAACGAGCCGTATGGATGCATGTCTTCGCTGTCTTTCAATGAATTCAAACTTGGTTTTTCCAAGCAATCGCTTCCCGGCAAGCATTCCAACCCTCACCGGTATTCCCCCTACCAAGTCCTCGGGATTATAGACAATCATCGTTGGGTTTTCTATGGCCACGAATTACCTCAAACCACCCCAATTGCCGTACCGACGAATGCTAACGAACCGACAAATCGAACGATTTGCCATCTTCCGCCAAATAGATGTGGTCGGGAACGTGGGTACCGAGCGACCGTTTGCTTGCCTCGAGACCAATCGGATCGCGATCCTCCACCAACGGATTCAAATGGGTCAGAATCAGTCGCTCGACGCCATGGTCTTTAGCCGCCGAGAGAACGGCAGAAGTCCAACTGTGGCCGGTGTGGATCGCCATCTGACGCTCTTGCGGAGCATCAGTGAAATTGCATTCGTGTATAAGCCAATCGACACCTTGGACTTCCTTCCAATAAGCTGCACCGGTTTCGCATGTTGTATCGGTTACGTAGCCTAGTGAACCACCGGGCATATCAAGCCGAAAACCGATGGCCCCCCCGGGATGCTCGACAGGAAACCAAGTGCACTGCGTACTCCCGAGCTGAAACCTTGCTCCAAGCTCCTCCAGTGGATGAAACTCAAACGGGGGGATCACTGGAAAAAGATCGGGATGAAACAAGTGTGTCTCAACCGCCTTAAGCTTTGCTTCCGTCGCATAAAGATGGATCGTTTCCAACGGGGTGTGAGGGGCGAGCAAGTCCCAAAAGAACGTCAGCCCCATCACATGATCGAGGTGTGTATGTGACAAAAAGATCGAAAGGGACTTCGATCGCAACAAGGACTTCAATCGAAATACGGACGTCCCCGCATCAAGCAATATGGAAGGAGTGTCGAGAAAGAAGCACGACGTGTGGCGAGATTCGCTTGGGTGATAACCGGCTGTGCCCAAACAGTGCAGCTTTGTCATCGTTCGCACGTTTTATACTTTCCGCCCTAGGCGAGCGAGCACCACCAGAGATCCAACATTCTATTCACTTTCTAGAATGCTCCCATTTTGAAGAGCGGAGGAAAATATTCCAGCGATTTGGAGATTTTTTTCGCAGGTCCGCAGGATCATTTGATACCCATACCGTTTGGACGGGGACTGAGCACTCCGCGAACCCCCATCTGAGCCGGATCGCGAGCGAGTTTATCCGCCGTAACCCGGAAGTCTTCGATGACCGGTTGTAGCCGTCGCGTGAGAATTTCCACATTTCCGGAGACCAAGCGGATGCTCTCGACCGTATCATTGACTTTGCCGTAAAGGGCCGGATCGTCGATCAACCGAGCAAGGGTCCCTTCGGAGGCGTTCAATCGACGGGAGAATTGACGCAGATCGGTAGCGAGGGCTTCGACGTTCGAAAGCGCCCGGGTGAGGTTTTCGGCAATCAGATCACTTCTGGCCGCAATAGGCTTGGTGATCTGCTCGACGTTGATCAAGGCTTCGTCGGCATGCTCGATGGCCGACCGCACGGATTGCCCAACCCCTTTGAATTCCATTCCGATGCTCTCGAGGCTGTTGCTGAACTCTTCAAACCCTCGAAGAGTGCTTTGCAACTGCGTCAGAGTACCCTCTGCTTTGCGCATCAACCCTGGAAGCGTATTGAGGGCTTCAGCAACCAAATCTGGTAAATTCGCCCGCTCGACTTGGGTACCGATACGATTGATCGTTCCTACGGTGTTATTGATGTTATCGAGGGTCAGCTGAAGCTTATCGGTCACTTCTCGAACCGGCGCGTTCCCACCCCCAAAGGTGTCTTGGGCAACCGTAAGGATATTATCAAGTTTTTCAGCGACCTTTTGTAACGAGTTCGCAAGACCGGCCATGTCACCGAAGGCTTCAAGCGGATCGGGTATCACCTCTCCTCGAGCAACGAACTCCTGCTCGCCTATGACTTGGCTCGATATGAATTTCTCTCGTTCATCCAACACTCCATCGCGAGGAGTACCTGCGGAGCCGTCGAAGCGTGAGAGAAGCTCTTTCTCTTCGGGATCGACAAATTCAATGATTGAATCACCGCTGATAAGTGAGCCGGTTTTGATCCTTGGAGTCTCGCCGACAAGCAACTCATAGTTGCGATCGATTTCCAACAACAGATCAACACCTCCCCCTCGTTGCTTGCGCAATTCGACTTTTGCAACCCGCCCGATAACCACTCCGTTCTTGCGGACCGGCGTGTCGATACCCACGTTCGGTGCGCTCGGAAAGTTCACGGTAAATCGGTAACGTTCCATCCAAAACTTCGGAACTGCACCGAAGAAGGCGATCAGTAGCACCCCGATGATCGCCGAAGCGAGCACCAGTACACCTACACCAAAACGGTATCCGTTGTCATCCATGATTTTTTCACTTTGATCGTTCTTGAATTACAAGCCATCTTTGCCGCAATCAACCTACGGCAAACAAAATCAATCCGCTTCTCGCCTTGCAATCGTATCGTGCAAGTGCGGCGTCTCATCGACGTGCGAAGCCGGGGTTGCGAGTAGTTCCATCAGTCGTTCCCCAGCCTCACCTCGCACGAATTGCCTTACCCGCCGATCCTTTGTCTGGTCTAGCTCTTCAGGAGGACCATCGTAGAGGATCTGCGACTCGCCAGGCAAAAGCCGGCTGTAAGGATAAAGCATGATCACACGGTCCGCGATCTTCTTCGCAGAATGCATATCATGCGTGACCACGATGCTCGTGACGGAATACTTGCTCTGCGTCCTTAAGATCAATTCATTGATCACGTCGCTCATAATCGGATCTAGACCGGTGGTCGGCTCGTCATAAAGGAGCAACTCTGGTTGCAAGATCAACGCGCGAGCCAAGCCAACTCGCTTGCGCATGCCGCCCGAAAGCTGCGAAGGCCGTTTAGGCAACACATTCCTTGGCAACCCGACTTCGGTTAGCCGCTGCTCGATCAGCGCTCTTGCCGTCATTCCTTCCGGAACCCCATGTTGATTCAGTGGAAAGGCGATGTTCTGTTCGATGTTCATGCTGTCAAATAACGCTGCATTCTGAAACACAAACCCAAAACGCTTTCGCAAGCCCGTTAACTCGACTTCGCTCATCGTCCTCAAATCCCGACCGTCGAAGCGAACCGATCCGCGCGAGACGGGCAACAATCCGACGAGCGCTTTGAGCAACATCGTCTTGCCACAACCGCTCTCTCCGATGATCGCTACCGTCTGCCCTCGAGGTATCGAAAGGGTTAAGGCGTTCAATACAATCTGACGGCCGAACTGAATGCACAAGTCTTCCGTTTGGATGATCGGTGAATCTGGTTTTTTGGTCGTTAGGATTGTGGCAACCATCGCTTGTTTCTCGGTCTTTTTGGGACTTCCTTGAACTGTCTTATTCGCTTTGCAGTCTCATTCGTTTTGCAGTCTAAGCCTTACTTGGTAATCAAAGCAATTTGGAGGATGAAGACGGCCACAGACTGTAGTAGATCCCGTCGAGCAGCATGTTCAACACGATATCGATCGCAAGGATCATCACGAAGCTTTGCACGAAGGCCGCGGTCGCCGCACGACCGACCCCCTCCGCACCCGCTTGGCAATGAAACCCTCGGTAACAACTAACAATGGCAATGGTCGCCCCGAAAAATACACTTTTGAAGATCCCCGTGAAGAAGTCAAAGCCACCGACGAAGTCGCGGCTGTTCTTTAAGTACTGCGCGTGATCGATACCGAAGACGATCACACTGAAAAAGTAGCCGCCGACGATCCCCATGAAATCCGCCATGATGGTCAGGGCCGGAATGAGCAACACGCAAGCTAGAAAACGGGGAACTACGAGGTAATGAATGGGGTTCGCTCCCATGGCCACGAGGGCGTCGATCTGCTCGGTAACTCGCATCGTCCCGATAACCGCCGCCATCGCGCTGCCGACCCGGCCAGCAAGCATCGTCGCTGCGAGAACGGGACCAAGCTCCCGGACAAGGGACATCGTGATCACAGCCCCAAGCTTCGATTCCAATCCCATCGTCTTGAACTGATGATAGCTTTGAATCGCCAGCACCATACCAATAAAAGTCCCGGTAAGGGCGACCACTGGCAAGCTTAACACCCCTACCGCGTAGAAGTTCGGCATGAGGGTCTCGCGTCGAGGACTAGCGGTGAACATCCAAACGAGCATCCGCCAAGCGAACAGGGATATATCCCCGAGTGTGAGGATTCCTTGGATTACGACGTTCCCCCAAGCGTTTGCCACTTTGACAAAGCCTGCACTGAGACGGTTGCTCAAGGAATCGGAAGTACGTCGAGGAGAATTTCCCATATCAAACTCCATCGGCCCCCGAACCTTGGGGACTTGAGTCGACTTTAACGGATAGAGCGAGAATGTCGCACCATAAAAGAGTTTATTGCTATTTTTAAGCGGTTTTCCTAAAGTATCCTTTAGACTCGGCAAATTCCCCGCCCTAAGCCCCTCCGTCCACGCTCGCTCTTTGAAGTTTCGCGCTTTCAAGCAGAAATCATCTTTCCCCATGCGACGCACCAGCGATTCCCGACAACGAAACGCGATGACCATGCGAACTCAAACTCTCGGTTCTCTGGTCGTTTGCTTGATCTTCCTTATCGCCAACTTGAACGGCGACTCACAAATCTGCCGAGCTCAAGACTTCGAACAAGGCAAAGCG
>CAIJIZ010000448.1 GCA_903820735.1 uncultured Pirellula sp. | reverse complement strand
GTCGTCAGCAACAAATTTCGCTCGTTGTTGGAATGAAAGAAATACAAACTGCGACGCACTGAATCCGCTTGATCCTTCATCGCTACCGAAGGACCACCAATGGCGCTATCCAACCGACCCGCCAACGCAAGAATCGAATCTCGGACCACCTGGGACTCAAGTCGTATAGGTGAGCGCCGCCATAACATTCGATTGTCCGGGTCAACATCCAATGCCCGACCTTCCGTCGGCAACCTGGAGCTTCGACGGTAATGCTCAGAATCAAGGATCAATCGATGGATATGCTTGATGCTCCAACCGTTCTCCATCAATTCACAAGCAAGCCAATCGAGCAACTTGCGATGCTCTGTCTTGGTTCCTTTATTCCCAAAATCAAAGACGCTTGCAACCAACGGCTCCCCAAAATGCCGACTCCATATGTGATTGACGGCAACGCGTGCGGTAAGCGGATTGCTTTTGTCGGTGATCCAACGAGCCAAAGCACTTCTGCGACCTGTACTTGTCGAACGAAACTCTAATGCAGGATCGTCCGCACCCGAATTGAGAAACCTAGTCGCACTCCACTTACCACCTACAAATCGAACCAGATCTCCTTCTACAGAATCGATCATCGATTCAATTTTCGCCACTGCTTGCTTCGCGGATTCCAACTCCTTCTCTGCCGATTCTTTCTTGTCCGGTGCCGACTTGATCTGCTCTATGCTAGCCGAAAGATATCGCAGCTTGGCTTTTCCCAACTCCAGCCGACGATCCAATCGAACCGAAGCGTGCACAAGCGGTTTTTCTTGATCGCGCAACCGAAGCAGATCGTCGTCGGATACTCCCCGGAACTCACCATCCTCCCGAGCCCAACGAGCTTCCCATGCCATTCGACGCGCGTCGAACACTTCGACTTCCAATCGCGCGTTTTCCAATCGCCTTTGCGCGGACTCTAATCCCAATCCAGCGAGCTTCCATTTCGCCTCAAGATCCAAACTATTGAGCCCCCCCGGCTCTCGCATCGGTACTGAAGCAGGCAACGTACTGATTACCACCTCGTGAAAGGCGACTTGAACGTCAAAAGCCGTCAATCGCAGCCCACCCTCGCGGCGAGCAATCGGGATCTTCCAAGCCACCTTTGGCTGACCATCAACGGTTGCGTTGACCAAATCACCACGTACCTGAACGCGAAGCGTATAGGGTTGCTGCAACATCACTGGCATCGATGCCTTGCCCTCGGGAGGATAATGGTAAGCTCCCTGAATTGCATAAGCCGCTTGCACCTTTGGATCCGGCCCGTGGGCACTCACATAAACCATTACCTCGCTATCCATGGGGCCTGGTACCAACCCCTTAGCCGCTCCTTGGGGGGCGACCGAAGACTCATCCTTAGAATCACCGTTCGGTTGATCCTCAGTAGCATCGAAGGTGATTCCGACACTGCGATAAGTGCTGCCACCCAAGATGCTGAATTTCATCGAAATATCGAAGTCTCTCGGTGCCTTTCCTAGCCAGCGCAAAATGCTCCGTTCCTGACCATCGCGAAGCTGTTGTAATTTCCCAACTTCATGCTTCCATTCCCCACCGAGGGTCTGCCAACGCATTGCGTCAAGATTCTGAAAATCCTCATTGAGCAATACAACAGGAGTGTCTGCGACATTCACTCCGTCAGCCGAATCCCCTTCAGATGCTGCTCCCTGAGAAGCAACCTTGCTGGCTAACCATTGATCGCGTTCCTCCTGTGCCTTGTTCAACACATCCTGCGCTTCGGCAACCGATTTCTCTGCAGCATCGATTCCTCCGAGAGTTTTGGCAATAATCTCTGGGATCACCCAAGGCCTACGTTCGGGTTGCCAAGCCACACCAGGTAACTTCACAGGAGTGATTTCGAAGGTTCGATTCGATAGAAACTCCGGCACACCAGGTGCCATGACTTCGGATTTATCCGGTGCCGACTCTTCCCCTCGTTCAAAACGGTACGTCGGCGTATCGAGCAACGCTTCAAAGACTCTCGGCAATCCATTCTTGTTCAAATCCAATTCGCCAGCGACTTGATCAAGCCGAACGTGATAGGGTTCAAAAATCGCTCGCATGCGGTAGTAGTCGGTCTGCTCGATCGGATCGTATTTATGATCGTGACACTTTGCGCAATTCATGGTCAAACCAAGGAACGCTTTGCTCACGTGCTCGATCGTCTCATCCATCCATTGATTGCGATTGAATAGAAAGTAGTTGCGAGCTAAGAACCCTGTGGCGCGTAGATCCGCGAAATCCTCTGGTGAAATCTCATCGGCGGCCAACATCATTTGCACCATCGTGTCATAAGGACGATCCGAGTTGAGATTCTCGATGATCCAATCGCGCCAATGCCACATGTGCATTTGGCTATTGCGAAGCTGATCGCCTAATCCCCACCAATCGCTAAATCGCCAAACATCCATCCAGTGCCTTGCCCATCGCTCGCCATGACGTGGGTCCTGCAACAATCTTTGTACCTGTTGGCGATACCACTGCGGATCCCATTGTGCTGGAACCTGAGAATACTCCTCCAACGTAGGTGGCAATCCGATCAAATCAAAACTCAATCGGCGCAGTAAAACCTCATTCGACGCCCGCTCCAATCCCTCGACCTGATGCTTCGAATAAACATCGGCCAAAAAGAAATCGATCGGATGCGGTGTCTTGTCCCCAAGCTCATTGTTACCGGATATTTCAGGCTTGATAATCGGTTGAAAAGCCCAATGTGCACGCGGGTCGGGCTCGGGCTCTTCGCCTGCGATCCCTTCGGCTCCGATTTCAATCCATCGGCGAAGCAAATCGATTTGCTCGGACCGCATGGCTTCCCCTTCATGCTCGGGCGGCATACGGTTCGCAATATCGGAACTTGAAATCCTTTGCAACAAAAGGCTCTTGTCCGCGTCCTTAGGAATCAAGGCGCTTCCGGAATCACCGCCGGTGAGCATCGCTTCGCGAGTATCGAGCCGAAGTCCCCCTTCTTGGCGCAAAGGGCCGTGGCAAGCAAAACACCGCTCTCGAAGCAGCGATTTGATCTGCTCTTGATAATCGATCTTTGCGTCCAACTCATCCGCAAAACCGACACACTGCAATCCGATCCCAAATGCAAAACTGCTGATACCGAATGCAAAACTGCTGCCAAGCGTCCGACAAGTTCTTTGCAGCCGAAAAAAACTACGAAACAAGTCGATGTCTCTTCGCATGAGGGATCCAATCATTGGGGTTCAAGTCAATCACAAGGCGGGATAGGGCAGGGGAGGGGGGTACGTCAGGCTAAGTCTTTTTGCGATCGAGCGCAACACATGCATCGACCAAAAGAAAACGCTAGAATCTAGTTTCCGTCAGCCCCCTTTTGGCGACGGATTCATCCCAAGTATACTCGATGCTTGACGTTGAAACTCCCTCTCTCGAATCGAAAGGCCCTACCGAACCATGCGAATGCGGTCACTCCTCCACTACTTTGCTCTTAGCATCCTCCCTCTCCTTTGTGCTCCTGCCACAACAATGCAAAACCTTCGAGCCCAATCCCCTGCAAAATCCGCAACTGCAGCCCAACCCCCGATGCGTTCCATCGGGAAAATTGAACGCTTCAAACCCGAGTTCGATGCACTGGTTCCCGCCGATGCGAAACTCGAAGTCCTTGCGGACGGCTTCACTTGGACCGAAGGCCCATTGTGGATGGGTGATAAAGAGAATGGTTATCTACTCTTCACTGATATCCCACGAAACTCGATCTTCAGCTGGTCGAAATTCCACGGAATCAGCTTGTTTATGAATCCTTCGGGATACACCGGGGTTACCTATTACGGTCTCGAACCCGGCGCAAATGGATTGCTCAAAGACTCAGACGGCAATCTTGTCATGTGCGAACACGGTGACCGACGCGTCAGTGTTCTTACCCCCAACGGCGGAAAAAGAACACTTGCAGATAACTACCAAGGCAAGCGACTGAACAGTCCGAACGACGGCACTCTGAAATCCAATGGGGATATCTATTTTACCGATCCACCTTACGGACTCCCCCAACGAGAGAATGATCCTAGACGCGAACTCGATCACTTCGGTGTCTACCGGATCTCGAAAAAAACCGGTGAGCTTTCGTTGATGACCACCGAACTGGCCCGCCCAAACGGGCTCGGTTTCTCTCCGGACGAGAAGACCCTTTATGTCGCTCAAAGCGATCCGAAGAAAGCCATCTGGATGGCTTTCCCAGTTAAAGACGACGGAACCTTGGGACCAGGAAAACTCTTTTATGATGCGACCGACCAAGTCGGAGTGCATCCAGGTCTGCCCGATGGTCTTTCGGTCGACAAAAAGGGTAACATCTGGGCCAGCGGCCCAGGCGGTATCTATGTGTTCAACAACTCCGGCGAATTGCTCGGGCGTCTCTATACCGGAGAACGCACGAGCAACTGCTGCTTCGGAGAAGATGGATCCACCCTATTTATCACGGCCGATAGCAACCTCTGCCGTATCCGCACCAGCACGATCGGACTCCCCTAATCGCTGAGTCTCGGATTCGCCCGCCGGCGAATCCCAGCCATAGTTGATTGCCGCAAGCATATCGTCGACCTCGGCTATCGCACCGTCGAGGTCGTCGGCGTACATGAGCAAGTGAGTCTGCAAAGCCGACATCGTCACTTTGCCCAACGGCACTTTCTCCGCGAATCGATTGGCTACCTCGTTGCCAGCCTCTGGGAAAAAACGGAGGAACAACTGATGAGCTTGCTCGCGTGTGGCATGCCCGACGTACATCTTGCGATCCACTCGCCCAGGCCGAATTAGCGCCGGATCCAAACGCTCGATGTGGTTCGTCGTTGCAAAGAGCAATCGCCCCTCGCCCGCTGCAACGCCATCGATCGCATTGAGCAATCCACTAAAGGTGATCTTGCTACGCTTGTCCTCGTTCTCCTTGCGTTCCAAAAACGCACAGTCGATGTCCTCCATCAAAACAATGCTGTTAACCGGAATCGAACTGAACAACTCAGAGATGCTGTTGTCGTCCAAATTCGAATCCCCCAAACTTAAAACGGCAATGTCCATCTGCAGTGCCGAAGCGATCGCGACGACCGCCGAACTCTTTCCGGTGCCCGGAGGACCATGCAGCAAATACCCCCGTCGATATGGGATCCCTCGCTGAAGGTACCAATCTCGGCGCGCCAAGAAGGTCTTGGCATCATCGAGCATTTCCTCCATCAATCCATTCGCCAAAATTACCGACTCGAGCGGTCTAGGCAATCGCTTCATCTGCTCAAGCCAATAACCTTGCCCAGCACGATGAACCGTTAACCGCACCTCCGATTTCGGCAAAGCAACATCTCGAGCTTCCTCGAGCAGCATGTGAGCAAGACGTCGATCGCGAGAAAAGATCGTGATGTTAAAACACTCTCGTACATTGACCGGTTGCCCCGAACCCTCATTCGGCTTAGGTCGCTCCCGATGCAAACAGATCAGTCGATTTCGGAAGAACAACCAGTGAACCCCAGGAGCCGGCGTAAACATAATCCGAGGTCGCGCGTCCATCGATGGATTATTGCTCCGCTCGTCGTAGTCGATCGACTCAGTACGAACCGTCAACGATCGCGCCCGATTCTTCGCATACGCATGCTGCGCAAGCCACTTCTCGACCCACTGAAACGCTGGGTCTCGATCCAAAATGTCAATCTCCGTGATCACTCGGCGACGGATGAATTGATAAATGTGCGAAGGGACTTGGCGAAAATAGGCCAAAATGGCCCCGCCGACCATCAACACCAATCCTCCGCTGAAGATCTGGTTGTTCTGCAACAGCCCACTCAAGTAGTTCAAAAAGTTCTCTATCATCGATTCCCAGGTTCTTTCCTTACCACCTATCCCTACCGCCAGAACTTCACGCTCGCTATTTCCGCCGGTAAAACCTCAGCTGGAAATCGCACCGGATTAGACGCGGTTCCCCCCCAAAAGTTCGGGGGCACACAGCGATTGCCCTAGGAATTCCGCAGATTTGCAGCTCCATAAAGAAGGAAACTAGGTACTGCCCAAGCCAGAATCCAAGCCTTGCGAGGAACGAGTAGTTCCCGTCGCTTCATTCAGCTAGTTTTCTTTTCGCACCCCCCATAGTGATGTATGGAATTTTTTACTAACTGTGTACCATCTCCGATATGGAATGTTTGCCTCTTGGCACCAACTGCCCGAACTGTATTTTCCTATAGAAAAGGATTGACGAATGAATCTTGGAAAACGTTGTACCGCCGAAGCTCTCGGCACTTTTTGGCTCGTCTTCGGTGGCTGCGGTAGCGCTGTCCTCGCAGCGAAGTTTTTTACCGACGCAAACAACGTCCCGATCAACCTCGGCATCGGACTCGTCGGCGTCTCGCTCGCCTTCGGTTTGACCGTCCTAACCATGGCTTACGCAATCGGTCATATCTCCGGCTGCCACCTGAACCCAGCTGTCTCCGTCGGCTTGATGATCGCGAAGCGTTTTCCATCGAAAGACCTTGTGCCATACATCATCGCACAAGTCATCGGCGGACTCCTAGGCGCTTACACGCTCTATTACATCGCTCAAGGCAACGCGGGCTTTAACCTCGTCGAAAGCGGCTTCGCTTGCAACGGCTACGATGATCACTCCCCCGGAAAGTACAGCATGGCTTCCGCTTTCGTCGCCGAAGTCGTTCTGACCTTCTTCTTCCTGTTCATCATCCTCGGTGCGACCGATAAGCGCGCTCCTGCAGGCTTCGCTCCCATCGCCATCGGCTTGGGGCTGACCCTGATCCACTTGATCGGCATCCCCGTGACCAACCTCTCGGTAAACCCAGCTCGCAGCTTTGGACCTGCTGCCGTCTTGGGCCTGACCGGCGGAGACATGTGGGCCGTTCAACAAGTCTGGCTCTTCTGGGTAGCACCAATCCTCGGCGCATTCCTCGCAGGGATCGCTTATCCAATCGTCGCCGAAGACGATCGCTAAGCCATTCGCGAAGCAAGCCGCTCGCGAAGCAATTTAAAAAACTTCTACCCCCGCAACCGTCGTCGACTTGCGGGGGTTTTTATTTGCCAAAACCTCCGAGTTAAAGGGATCTTCAACAAAACCCAAAGCCCCCAGAGCACCCAAACCACCACCCTGGTAAGATAGGAAAACTATTCTCTTTAATCCCGCCACAACACCCCCACCCCCGCGCCTTCCTCATACCTCTCCCATCCACACTCAATACGCATTGCTGTCCGCTCCGATTCTCTCGGTATGCGCAGCGCAATCGAAACGAAGAGCATTCCCAAGCTCGCAACAAGCACCCATCTTCCTCAATCCTTCGTTTGGATTGTATGTGCTTTGTTTTCCTCCGCTCCATTCGCTGCCGCACAGTCTCCCACCTCGAACACGCCTTGGCAAAGCCTGCCTGCCAATGGCTTAATCCTCGATCCTGGTTCCTCGGATTTCCTCAACGCACCCGGTCCTGCGTCCCCTTTTCCACGGCGCATCCAACAAGGGCTGCCCGATGTGCAACCCAACGCAACTTCCAACGAGTCACTTCCCTCTACCCCCATATCCTCCCGCGTAAACCCCATTGAGAACATGCCGGAGGCCGGAACTGAACCTGCCGAGGAAGACAAGAAATCCAGAGCCAAACGCCGAGAGACCAGAGAACGACGCGAAGCTCAACTCCGACTCCCTGACTCCTTTCCCCGAACCTTTCTCCTCGACCCATCGAATCCTCACTCCGATCAGTTCACTCCAATTGCACCCACGGATCCATCCACCGAGCCCTCCTCTCCATGGATGGATCTCTATCCCGAACTGATCGAACGACTCGACCACTGCGACAGGTTACTCCGCACAAGCAGCTCCTATAGCGCCCGAGAAGAAGTCCGTTCAGGACTTACACTCATCACACGACGCTTAGATCAACTTCTAAAGACCGACCAGAATGACAGTTCGCGGAAACCAGCGATCCGCCGCTCGATGCCCCACGAATCGGCCCTGCAACATGCGCTTCGAGCACTCGATGAAGCCGCATTCGAGTCGGGTCAAGATATCGATGAAACACTACAAACCTTCGCCGACTTGATACCTCAAGCTTGCTTGCAACACCCCTGGACCGCCGACCTTCTTTACGCCCTTGGCAAAACCTACGAGCGTGAAACGCAAGTCGATCCAAGCAAATCCGATGTTTTGCGACTCCAAGCAATCGCATGCTACCAAGCTGCGATGCGAATCGCACCGAACCGCCCCTACATCAGCAATCAACTCGGGTTCAACCACTTGTTTAACAATTCGCTCGATCAAGCTTTCGGCGCTCTGCAACGCTCCCTCGACGCCCAACCAACCTATTACGCTTGGAGAAATCTCGCTGAACTATACCGCCGTCGCGGTGATCACCGCGAAGCACTCCTCGCGGATGAACAAGCCGAATATGTACTGGCTCATTCCCCCACCAATGAACAACCTTCCAATCAGCTACCTTCCAATCAACTACCGGCTAATCAGCTACCAGGTAGCCATCCTAGGTCTGAAACCCCCAATACGAATTCATCTACGAAGGGCTCTTTACAACCACTCGGCCGTCCAACGCAATTGCCCCTCTCGGACCTACTAATAAAGGATTGATATCCAGCTCTTCGATCCACTCGCATTGCGATGCAAGTATCGCAACCAACTCGATCGCCTTGATCGCTTCATCTATAGCCACTCTCGGCTTGCCCCTGTATCCATCAAGCAAAGGCCAACATTTAAGTCGCTTCAACATCGACTTCGCACGCTTTGGTCCAATCGGTAATAACTCCACTACACGATCCGCGAAGAGTTCCGCAGCTACCCCTCCGAAACCAACCATTACCACCGGCCCAAAAGTCGGATCGCGTTTAATTCCAAGTATCAATTCGACGCAATCGGTCCGATCAATCATCGGCTGAAGCGTCACTCCATCGAGCCTCGCACTCGGACAATGCAGTCGGACTTCTTCAAGCATACGCTCATAACAAGCTTGGACTTGCTCACGGGTCTGCAACCCCAGCTTCACTCCCCCCACGTCGGTCTTGTGCGTGATATCCATCGAGTAAATCTTCATCACCACCGGATACCCGATTCGCTCAGAAACCAATGCAGCTTCGTCGGCACTCCTTGCAATCGACACCCCTGGCACCTTCAACCCATAGAGCTCCAAAAGTCGCTTCGACTCCACTTCGCTCATCGTATATCGGCTACCTTTGGGCAGAGTTGTGGTGACTGAGCATTGGGCCAAAGTCTCATCAAAACTACTTTGCTTGAACTCAGTTCCTCCTGCAGTGGCGCGGATACCATTCGAAGCGTACTCATCCGCCTCGCCGACTAATTCCACGCGGCGTGCGGTGTCCTTTACCAAGTCGACGATTGCTCGAATTGCTTGTTCCGGAAACTCGAAATGCCGAATGCCAGCCAACTGCAAAACCTCCACGCCGGCCTGCATCGATACCCCGCCAAGCCAAGAAGCAAGCAGTCGCTTACCAGGCGCGGTCTTTACGGCTGCAACCTCTTTGGCCGTCGTAGTAGGATCGGTCATCGATTGCGGACTGAGGATGGCTAAAAGGGTATCTACTGCTGGATCGTCAAGCACGATTTGGACGGCTTTGGAGAACCTCTCGGGATCCGCATCCCCAATGACATCCACCGGATTTCCTCGCGACCAATTCGGGGGCAGAAAGCTCTCGAGCTTTTCCAAGGTGGTATTCGAAAGAGTCGCGAGAGTACCTTTTAGTTCAAGCAAAGAATCGACGGCCATCACACCCGGGCCCCCCGCGTTGGTCACGATCGCGACCCGCTCTCGAACTTGCTCGGCACTCTGACCGAGCAACTCCGCACATTGAATCATCGACGCCATGTCCATCACGCGGTGGACCCCGCAGCGATCCAAGGCCGCTTGGTATACCGAATCCTCACCTGCCATCGCGCCGGTATGGGAACAAGCCGCATGTGCAGACTGAGTGAATCGCCCAGCCTTGTATGCGATCAGTGGCTTGCAACTTGCAAATCGTTTCGCTGCCTCCAAGAACTCGTGTGGCTTGCTGATCGACTCGATGTACATCATCGCCGACTTGG
Source organism: uncultured Pirellula sp. (assembly GCA_903820735.1). GTDB lineage: Bacteria > Planctomycetota > Planctomycetia > Pirellulales > Pirellulaceae > JBKCUI01. The sequence continues at coordinate 1,638 of CAIJIZ010000448.1, read as the reverse complement.
TTGATGGATCTTGGGCTAGATAGTCCAGCAAGTCCGCGAAACCAACATCGAGCTGATTCCCCACTGAGACGAAATGCGAGAATCCAATCCCTTCACGCAACGACCAATCCAACAATGCAGTACACAGAGCTCCGGATTGCGATAGAAACGCTAACGATCCCACCTTTGGCATGCCGTTCGCAAAACTTGCACTCAATCGCGATGCAGGGTGAATCAACCCAAGGCAGTTTGGTCCAAGCAATCGCATGCCGGGGTACCGAGCAACCGCTCGCATAACTTCGGCCTCAAGCTCCCTGCCTTGCTCCCCCAATTCCCTAAATCCTGCGGTGATGACCAACACCCCTCGGATCCCCATCGCACCGCATTCATCGATCAATCCAGGAATCGTATGTGCAGGAGTACACAATACTGCCAGCTCCACCCCAGGAGGAACTTCCGAAATCCGTCGATACGCACGAACCCCGCCAACACTGCCCCCCTTGGAATTCACGGCATACAATGCGCCACTGTAACCATGTCCCAACAAGTTTCGGAACACTCCCGTCCCAACCTTGCCAGGCACTTCGCTAGCCCCAACGACCGCGACCGATCGAGGGGCTAACAACTCCCGCAGAACAGCTGAACTCTGATGCGTCAATCCATCCCCCAAGCTACGCTATGCGCGTCGCGACTTGAACCCATGCTGGCTCCCCTAGCAATTCTGGAAAATGCTGCCGGCCAGCTTGAATGTGCGCCGATTGACCATGCTTCTCCAACGCTGCCCGACTCGCCCACTCCTCGATAAAGGTGAACTTGTGGGGATGATCCAAGTCGACAAATAAATCGTAGCGCAAACATCCTTCTTCCTGCCGAGTCGGACCTACGAACGATTCAAGCACCTCTCGCAAACGCTCTTCACACCCGGGCTTCGCATGCAAATGTGCCACAACATCGACCTTCATATCCGCCATCCTAAGTCTCCCAGTTCTTCATTGGAAATTATCGAAGTTGATCAGCGACTTACCCGAGTCGATCGAGAATTATCTCATACCAAATCCCGCCGCCAAAGAAGTTGGTATGATACTCAAGGACGCGGCAAACGACCACCATGCCTGACCGCTTTGCACATCGAGTTTGCCGTCAGGAAAATTTCTCATCGCAATATCGCAATTAGACAGTATCGCAATTAGACGGAAGCACCCACGACTGTGAGCAACGCAAGCACCCCAAGTGGAAAACCTTCGAAGAGTATCGGCGACCTCCTCCGCGAATTCCGCGAACATCACGAACAGATGAAAATCGAGCTCGGCAAAGCGATCGTCGGGCAAGAAGAAGTCATCGAACAACTCTTCGCTGCCATCTTCACCCGAGGTCACTGCTTGCTCGAAGGAGTCCCGGGCCTCGCTAAAACGCTGATGGTCTCCTCCCTTGCAAAAATCCTTGATGTCAACTTCAAACGAATCCAATTCACCCCCGACCTGATGCCCTCGGACATCACGGGGACAAATGTGCTCGAAGAAGACGCACAAGGTCGACGAGAATTCCGATTCGTCGAAGGACCAATTTTTACGAATATTCTCTTGGCGGACGAAATCAACCGTACCCCTCCAAAGACCCAAGCCGCGTTGCTTCAAGCCATGCAAGAACGCGAAGTGAGTG
>CAIJIZ010000447.1 GCA_903820735.1 uncultured Pirellula sp. | reverse complement strand
TTGGGTTACGAACAAGAACAAGACATCGGAGTCGATCGGTGGCGTGATGAATGGTTACGGATTCACAAGTGGGATAGGCTTCCAGCCTGTCGTCCAAACCAGCAGTGGGATAGGATTCCAGCCTGTCGTCCAAACCAGCAGCGGGATAGGCTTCCAGCGACCCACCGTTACAACATCGCCGTACACATTACACCCTGTGTGTGGCCCCGAGTAGGTCATCCTATTGCCGTCCCACCGCATCGGGTAGGGCGATCGCAACCCTCATCCCCTACCCCTTCTCCCTTGCGGCAAGGGAGAAGGGTGCCGAAGGCGGCAACGCTGTGAAGCATTTTTGTCAGTAAAAACTGGGGTTTCAGTGGTTTAGAGGATATGAAAGAAAGGCCAGATTCCCCCGATCACTAACTGAAACATATCAGTCAGAAAGGAATCTGGCCATGACTTCCAAGCAGCGTGCAAAGCAACAATCAGCAATTCGTAAGCGTAACAAAATACGTAAAGGAGTGCAGAAGCGCAAACTTCTTCTGAATCTCTTTGACGCCCTCATCGCCTCTGGTCCCATTTTCTCAAAGTCGCAGTTTCACGGCAATATCAAGTGGGAGCCTGTGCAACTCGCAACCCAAGCTCTCATTTGGTCTTGGCAGGATACCAAGAATGTCACTGATGCTTTTGAGAAGACCCTTGAAGCTTGTGAAAAGCTGGGATTGAAGAACGTCAGCAAAACCTACACCGGCTTCATGGATGCATTGTCACGATATCGAAAGACGATACGAGACGGCTTGCGAAATCGGCTTCAGGGCTTAGCCGAACAAATCGGTGGAGGGTTCTTTCGCAATAAAAAGTGGATGTTGATGGGATTTGATGGTTCGCGCGCAACCGCTCCACGTTCGAAGGCAAACGAAAAAGTATTCTGCACAGCGAAGTACGGCTCAGGGAAAAGAGCGAGATACAACGCGAACAAAAGAAAACGCGAGAATCGCAATCGCAAAGCACAATTGGTCACGCAACACGAGCCTCAAGTTTGGATCACCATGATGTGGCATATGGGTTTGCGATTGCCCTGGACTTGGCGATTGGGACCATCCAACTCCAGTGAGCGAGGGCATGTACAAGAAATTCTCGCCGAGGAAGAATTCCCTGCAAATACTTTGTTTTGCGGTGATGCTGGATTCACTGGCTATCCACTGTGGAACGCGATACTCGAAACAGGAGGCCACTTCTTGGTGCGCGTAGGAGGGAACGTGAAACTGCTTAGCGAACATGCCGATTTCAAACAGATTCCAGGAGGAATCGTTCTGTGTTGGCCCAAGGACTGCATGGAATCAGGAAAGCCGCCACTTCGCCTTCGATTAGTCCGTGTGCAGATTGGTAAGACTGAGATGTGGATGTTGACAAGTGTCATTGGTGAGCGAGACCTCTCTCAGAAGGATATCGTCCAGTACTACAAAATGAGATGGCTCATCGAAGTCGAGTTCAGAGGACTCAAGCAAACTATCGATAAACACAAGCTACGATGCCGGAACTCCCAACGTTTATTGGCCGAGCTAGACTGGTCTCTAATGGCGATGGCCTTCGCGGAGCTAATTGCCATGCGTTCCCAAATACCCGCAGTAGCCAAAAACAAGTCGGCGTATACACCAAAAGATCGCAGCCTTGCAAACACACTACGAGTCCTAAGAAAATTCATAAGGACATTAGATGAAGTCGTAGCTCCAACTTTATTGGACGATGCGTTGAAAAATGCCCTCGTGCAAAATTACAAGAACTCAACCAATAAGCGAGCTCGTTACCGACCGAGAAACGCACATGTAAAACCTCTCGGTAATCCGATCGTAACCAAGATGACATCAATACATCGACGTAAACTCAAGGAAATCGAGCTTGCAGCTGCTGCTTGAAAATGCTTCACAGCGTTGCGAAGCCGGGATTCAGCCTCTTCCCCAGGTTGTTCCAATCCATGTAGGCATTAGCTCCGGCCGATTCGACTACACCTGCGGGAGCGATTAGACCAAAAGACGCGAGCGGCAGGAAAGCGTGTTGGATTGGACTAAGCAACCAAACCTGTTCCGCTTCGGTGTGCAAGTAGATCTTGACCTGTGATTGATGGCAAACAAGAAAGCAGCCAATAGAAACAATCGATCTGAGACACTAAGAATTTCGTCACACAGTTAATTGTTTTTGCAATCCAGTTTTTCTTGATACTATTGGTCGAGTTTCAGCGAATCACCCAGCTGTGCTTGCATCGCCGTGAGTTTTGCCATCAGTTCCTTCTTTTGAATTGTTTGCGCTGGATCGCTGGAAAGGTCCTTCAGTTCCAATGGATCACTCTTAAGATCATAGAGTCGCGTCACTCTCGCCTCTGGATAGACGATCAGCTTCCAGTTGTCCGAGACAACACATCGCTGCAACTTCAAATACGCGCCGTAGATCGATGTGTACTTTGAGCTTGTGGCATCGCCTCGAAGAAGTGGAAGCAGGCTGTTGAATTCAACGGTGGAGGGCTTTGGCACCGCTGCCAACTCCAGCGTGGTCGCCATGACGTCTTGCAAGTAGATCGGTGCCGAGATCTTGACATTCGGTTTTGCGGCTGGGCCGACGACGACGAAGGGCACGCGGATGCTGTGGTCGTACATGTTTTGTTTTCCAACCAAACCGTGATTGCCGATGGCAAGTCCATGATCCGCCGTAAAGAAGATGTACGTGTTGTCAGCTTTCCCGGACTTGTCAAGCGAGTCGAGGATTCGTCCGATCTGCTGATCCAGGTGCGTGATCAGTGCGTAGTATTCACGGCGATGAACCTTGATGGAGTATTCGGTTCTAGGGAAGGGAGCTAGTTTCTCGTCACGCAGATCAGGACCACAACCGATAGCATCCTTGTGGGGATACTCTTTGAGAAAACTCGCCGGGAGTTTGATTCGCTCGACTGGGTATTTGTCGAGGAATTCCTGGGGAGACTGACGAGGGTCGTGCGGCGCATTGAATGCGATATACATGAAGAAGGGATTGGGCTTCCCTTTCGCTGTTTCAATGAAGTCTATTGCATCGTCGGCACCGACTTCAGACCAATGTTTGCCCCCATTCCAAAAACCTCCCAAGGACCTGTCAGATGCTGACCAGTCATCCTTTTCGTTTTCTCGAGGGCGGTTGTAGGAACTCTCTTTGGTTCCGGGCATACCGGGTCGAACATTTCTCGCGACGTCAAACGTCATTTCTGGGCTCGCTTGAATGTGCCATTTTCCCGTCATGTACGTGTCATAGCCAGCGGACTTGAGCAGTTGCGGCCATAGGCGACCTGCCTTGCGTTCGTCCTCTGTTGACTGCGAGATGGCTTGGGCACGCCAAACGCTTCTGCCGGTGAGCAACATGTTGCGGCTGGCAACACATACAGCACCGCTCCAAGAACCCATGTTGTAGGCATGGGTGAACGTAGTGCCACGCTTGACCAAGCGATCAAGATTGGGAGTCTCTATATCCGTGTGGCCCAACGCCGAAATCGCTTCGTAGGTGAAATCGTCGGCGAACAGGAAGAGGAGGTTTGGTTTCTCTTCGGCAACGGCAGTTGCTGCTAGCAGAATCGAGCATACTGCCGAGAGCACGTAGAACCGTTTTTTGTTATAGAACATCTTGTTGGATTTCCTTGTTTGGAGTTCACCATTCGACTGGTTGGAAGTCAACTTTGCCTTGCTGATAGTTTCGCTGAATCTCTTCCTCACTTAGGATGCGATTGAGC
>CAIJIZ010000446.1 GCA_903820735.1 uncultured Pirellula sp. | reverse complement strand
TGTTGGTTGATTGGGTTGTTATAGGGGGTGTATGAAATGGTCGGCCGACCGCTTCACCACACCCTACGGATTGAATCGCAATAGGTAACCTCGAGCGGAGGTGAGGAGGCTTTAGGCTTTAGGCTTTAGGCGATAGGCGATAGGGTTGCCATCACGTGGCCGCAGGCCACTGCACATCATTGGTAACCCGACGTGTCAACGAGGGAGCTACAGTGCACGCTCTATCGCTCATTGATGCGGTCAATAATGCGTGGTCTCCTCGCTGTCGCGTTGGTGCAGATCTCGCATTGTGTGGCCGCAGGCCACTGCACAATATTGGTAACCCGAAGTGTCAACGAGGGAGCTACAGTCCACGCTCTATCGCTCATTGGAGCGGTCGATAATGCGTGGTCTCCTCGCTGTCGCGTTGGCGTAGATCTCGCATTGTGCATCATTGGTAACCCGATGTGTAAACGAGGAATCCTCAGTACACGCTCTATCGTTCATCTGCAATCGGCCGTTACTCCGCTGCTGCCTCGCTGACGCGTCGGGTTACCATTGTGTGGCCAACGGCCACCATCATGTAGCCGCAGGCCGCTGCACAATATTGGTAACCCGACGTGTCAACGAGGGAGCTACAGTCCACGCTCTATCGTAAGCGTACACGGGCCTGAAATCTGGATTCCCTGCGCGGGGCTCTGAGCGGGTAGATTCAAGGTGCGCCCTTGTTTCTATCCAAGCTCTCTTAAGGAGTCCCCGCTTATGTCCAATGTTACTTCCTCGAAAGCGGCCCAAATCTGGGCCGAGCGTATCGCACAGTGCCAGCAGTCGAACCTCTCGGCACCCAAGTTCTGCCAGTCGATCGGTTGCTCTCTGACTTCTTTCTACCAGTGGAAGCGTAAACTCGCAGCATCACCCAAACAAAGCAACTTCTTGCGCGTTCAAACCTCTGAACCAACCAAAGACTCCATCGAGATCAAACTCCCTTCAGGCATCTCGATCCTGGTTCCTGTTTCAGCGGTTCATTCTATCTGTGCGATCCTCAAACAGGTTGCCTAAAACAGATGCTTTCAATCAGCCCTCTGGTTCCAATCTATCTGCACTCAGAGCCCATCGATATGCGCAAGAGCTTCGATGGGCTCTTTGGTATCATCAAAAACGACCTGAGTCGTGATGTGCGCGATGGTGGCCTGTTTATGTTCCTAAACAGCCGCCGCAACCGCATCAAGATCCTTTACTGGGATACCGATGGCATCGCCATCTGGATGAAGCGTCTCGAAGAAGGTTGCTATCAGCGACCACTCAGGTGCGCCGATGGCAAGCATGTAATCATCACTCATGCTGAGCTTCAATGCATCCTCTCGGGTGTTGATCTATCATCGGTTCGCAAACGCAAACGCTATGTCCCTCCATCGACAAACGTCGCTTAGCGATGGCCGTTGATTATCGCAGAAAATATTTTTGATTTTTTTGTCTTGCATTGCCGATCCCCTCTTGCGCTATCTAATCTTCGCGCTATAAATTCCGGCATGCAAGACGCAAACAAATTACCAAACGATCTAGGCACCGCACACGAGGTTATTCTCGTTCAGTCCGGTACGCTGCTCAAGCAAAAAGAGAAGATCGAAGAGCTTCACACATCGCTTCAAGAAGCCCTTGCTGAGATCCGCTTTCTTCGCTCTGGCAAGAAGCGAGAGAAGTTCATCAACGCCGATCAATTGCTCCTTGAGTTCCCTGAAGACAAAGAACTTCAAGCTTCTCTCGAAGCGGCCAAGAAAGAAGCCGAAGAAGCGATCGCTGAGATCACCTACACACGCACCAAGGCGGCCAAGCCTCGCAAGGTTGCTCCAGATACATTCCCAGCTCACTTGCCCCGTGAGACCGTCGAAGTAGCGATTCCAGAAGACATCAAGAAGAGAATCCAGTCGGGCGAAATGATCCTTATTCGCCAATCGATTCGCGAGTCGCTCAAGTTCGTACCATCGAAACTCGTGGTCGTCGAATACAAAGAACCGGTCTTGGCCTTTGCACACTCTCCAGAGAAGGAAATCCTTGTCGAGGGAGAAGCGAACCTTGGTGATAAAGGCCGCTACCATCCATCGGTAGCCGCCCAAGTCGTCCATGGCAAGTTCGGGATGCATCTGCCTTACTATCGCCTCCAAGACATGTTCGCAGCGTCTGGGTGGACGCCAAGCCGCTCGACACTTGATTACTTGGCTGAGTTGGTCCATGAGACCACCGATGAGCTAACCAAGCTGATGCTCAGCCAGATCAAGAAAGGGCAATGCCTGGGACTCGATGATACGCAGGTCAAACTGATCATGCCCAAAGATCTGCCCGATAAGGCCGAAGGGATCGATGATCCCCAAATCAAACGCCTGATCGAAAAGATGATTGAAGCCAAAAAAGAAAAGAAAGACAGTTTAGATGCAAAGATGTGGGGGTACTCGAGTTTCGACTCGAGCGCGCCGTATGACATCTTTGACTTCCGGGTATCGCGCCATCGCGATGGGCCCGATGAGATCCTCGGTGGATACGAAGGTCATGTGATGGCGGACTGTTATTCGGGCAATATGAGCGTGGTTCTTGCGCCTGGGTCGAAGATGACTCGGATGGCTTGCTGGGCCCATGCGCGCAGAAAGGTCTATGAGCATCATGAGACGGATCCCAAGGTAAGTGCGCTGCCACTTGCGCTGATGAACCAGCTCTACGACATCGAGCGCCGGGCGATGAAGATGAGCGACCAGGACCGAGGGGAACTGCGCGCCAAGGAATCTCGCAAGATACTCGAGCGATTAGGAGAGTATCTCGAAGGCCCTGTGGCCAAGAGCATCCTCCCGGCAAGCAAGCTTGGTGGAGCCTTCAATTACCTGCGCAACCATTGGGATGCATTGAATGTGTTTGTCAGTGATGGATCGCTACCGATTGATAACAATCAGGTCGAGCGCTTGATGAAGCGCGTAGCGATAGGTCGTAAGAACTGGCTGTTCATAGGGAGCCTGCGCGCAGGGATTCGCAATGCGAGCCTGATGTCGCTGGTATCGAGTGCCTTGCGGATGGAGCTTGACGTAGGGATGTACTTAGAGAGTGTCATCACACACATGACGCGGGGCACGGCCAAGCTCGAAGAGTTGCTTCCAGATCGTTGGAAAGCGGCGCATCCTCATGCGGTGCGCGAGTACCGTGAGCAAGAGCGGCGCGATAAGGCCGATACGGCGATCGTTCAAGCGGCGCGTCGTCGGGTTAGAGCGCAGCTTCGCAAAGGCAAATAGGTCTTCGAATTGGTCTTGTCCGCAGAAGGTAGATGCTGCGCTTGATCCTGTGCTTGGCCAAGATCGCCCCTTTAGGGCCAACGCTCTGTGGCGGGGTATCGCATGCGGCCGACCTGCTGGCTCGCTGGGCCACAAACCGCTCAAGCTTCTTATCGGCCTAACAAACGCCGTCAACAACCGCAAGCCTGAGCTCCAATGAAACCTAGTCAGGCCTCTGTACGCTTACGCTCTATCGCACATTGATGCGGTCAATAATGCGCGGTCTCCTCGCTGACGCGTTGGTGCAGATCTCGCATCGGCGCGTTCATTGGTAATCCGCACAGTGGGAGAGGAATCCTCAGTCCACGCATTATCGTTCATTAGTAATCGACCGTCACTCCGCTGCTTCCTCGCTGACGCGTCGGGTTACCATTACTTCCTCGCTGACGCGTTTTGAAGTTGCGCTATTTTGATGCGGATCATGAGGCGATCCTGTATTCTCCTGGCAAAGCGTTAGCGAGCAATCGTTTGACCTTTGCGATCCCTCCGGAAGTTTTTAGTCGCTCAGATAGGTATTTTAATTCCTGCCCCTCGCATTCTTGGCGGAACGCATGACACAACCCGTGCAGTCGCTGAGACTCCCACCATCGTCGTGTTTCTTCACTCAATCGACGATCCTGAATACGCTTAATCCGTTCGTACTCCAGGAATAGAACCGTCGTTATCGACATCTCAACCCAGGCCTTGACCGAATTGAAGTCTTGAAATTTGTACTGGGAAAAACCCAATGTCGATTTCAACTCCTTGAAAAACAGCTCGATTTGCCAACGAAGTGAATAGAGCTCTATCACCTCCGTCACACTCAGGTCCGTCGCGTTAGTCATCAGGATCTTCACGTCGTCAGGGGTCGCTGTCTCTAAGTTTGGTTTCAATGTCGAAAAAACAAGTTGCGCATAGCCAACGCTATGTACATCTAGCTTTTCCTGATATGCGTAATAAACGCGTTGTTTCTGTTTCGGCCCAACACGCCACTTCGAAAGTCGCCGATAACTGGCATACTTTCCTGTAGACGCTCGAAGCCTGATTGTCTTCAGCGACAGACTCGTCCAATCCTTCAAACGAGAACGCAGTTTCGACCGTTGTCCCGTTATACCTCCATAGACCCGTTCCGGGTTCGCCGGAAAGATCCAGATGTATCCTTTTTCATCACACGCATTGCGTACGACCTGAGCATCATATGCGGTATCGCCAATGACAATCACCTCCGCATCTTTGGGGAGTGGTAACGTACGGATCATATCAGCGGCGGATTCCGCAGTAGTGCGATGTTTGATTTTGTGTTCTTCGCAATATTCCTTTGTATAATGCGGAATCTGAAAGGGAATGCGCATCCCTGACGGTGTGATCAACAAGCCGAAGGTAAAGCTGTGAACCTTCTTGAAGACCGTTTTTCTCTTGTTGTAGCGTCGCCCTTTGGCCGGTCTCTTGCTGCGATTTCCGGTACTGTAGGTGTTCTTAGTCTTTGTTCCTGCTTGGCTTACCATCGTAGCGTCAATCAAAAACAGGAACTTGCCTCGTTTGCTTTCTCGTTTCAGCAACGCGGCACGTAACGGGGAGTTGAATTCGCGCTTCTGCCAACGCGGTCTGGCCATGAAACGGGTCAGCTGACCGCGATGAATGGGATCCGACGCGATGCTACCTGCGGCCTGGGAACAGCTCATACGGCCACGTCGCATGATAAAAGCAACTACGACACGAAGCAGCATAGTACGAGCGAAGTCATTTAGGCCAGTCTGAGCAATGAACCCCTTGAGCGCGGAAGCAGAATCGGAGAAAATCATTATCGCGGGTTCCTTTTGTGAAAGGTGAGAATTCAATGAACTAGACATGGAGGGAACCCGCACTTCATTGCAATAGCAGTTTTTTAGCTAGCATCAAAATAGCGCAACTTCAAAACTGACGCGTCGGGTTACCATTACTTACTCGCTGACGCATCGGGTTACCATTGTGTGGCTACAGGCCACTGTGCATGCAGTGGTGACCCGCGCCGGGAGGGAGGAAGCGTATCTCCTGGGTTGGATTATTCGCTGTCGTGAACTTCGCGCTTGAGGCGTGCGATACAGCGATTGACGAGCATGCGTACGTCGTCTTCAGTTCGCTTTAGACGCTTGCCGATCTCGACGAACGTCATGCCTTCTTCGTACCGCCATTTCAGGATTTCTTTGATTTCATTCGGAAGTTCTTGCATCGCTCGACGTGTGCGCTCGAGGAGTTCTTCGGAGATCAAGTTCTCCAGGGGCGAATCGTCTTGGGAAGCGATTTGTTTTAGTTCGTCAGAGGAGAGTTCGTCGCGGGTTGTCTCACGGCTGATATCTCGCTTTTTCGATCGAGCGAACTTACGGCGAATGTCCGTCAATTTGTTGATCAGGATCAGACGCAAATACCTTTGGAATTCGTGGATACTCGTGGGGGCTTCGGCGATGTTATTCGCTGCGGAGGTCATAGTTTCTTGGATGACATCCGACGCATCGACCTTGCTTCTGAGTACAGGATCGATATTTTGTTTGGCGATCTCCATCAGCACGGGGCGATATTGCTGGATCCAGAGTTGCCGCTCGTCGGAAGCGAATTTGGCGGGGTCCTGTGGGGCGTCCATAGGAGCGATTTCTACGGGTTGGGGGGGCGATGGGGCGGACTGTGTGTTGGCGGTGGCTACCTAGCAGGCGGGTCTTACGTAGCAGCGAGGGGGGGCGATTTGGTGATTAAGACGACGCAGTGAGCTTCGGCGAGCTCTCCTCGGCCGATCGCGCCGGTCCCTTCACCGGTCTTCCCTTTCAATGATACACGGTGGAAATCGGTTCGCAATACAGAACTAATTCGCTCGATCAGTTCTTTTTTGATCGGGGAAAGTTTGGGTCGTTCCAGTTGTACAACGCAGTCAAGATTTACCAGTTCCCATCCTGTTTCGCGAACTTGGTCCATCGCCAGCGAAAGCATTTCGGCGGAGTCTCGACCTCGATTTTCTTCGAGGTTGTTCGGGAAAAGCTGCCCGATGTCGGGGAGGTTTGCGGCGCTCAGGAGCGCATCGGTAATGGCGTGCAGAAGCACATCTGCGTCGGAGTGACCGACGAAATGGGCGTTACAATCGATACTCAGCCCGCCCAAATGCATGATCCCGCCAGGTTCGATTCGATGTGAATCGAAACCGAACCCAATACGAATAGCATCTAATAGTGGGGACGGACCAGCAGCAGGGTCTCGCATTTTCTATTCGCCCTTAAGTCAGCTTATTGGACGCCAGCAGGATTGAAGTATTCCGGTTCGTTCCCCGCCGACCACTTGATGTTGCAACCGATGCTTGGACGTTGTGGTTCGGGGATCGGGGAGTTTGCAAGGATCGCATCAAGGGCGGCGCGAAGATCCGCACCAGTAACGGGCTTGCCGTTTCGGGGGCGAGAATCATCGATCTGGCCTCGGTAAGCGAGTTTATTCTGGCTGTCGAAAACGAAGATGTCGGGAGTACAAGCCGCCCGGTAGGCTTGCGCGACCGCCTGCGTCTGGTCGTACAGGTAAGGGAATGCGTACCCTTGCGCAGCCGCTTCCTTTTTCATCATCTCCGGCGAGTCGTCCGGATGGGATGCGATGTCATTGGAACTAATGGCCACGAAGTGGACTCCTTGGGATTTGTAATCCGTGTGGAGTCGGACGAGTTCATGAGCGATATGTTTGACGAAGGGGCAGTGGTTGCAGATGAACATTACTACCAGGGCTTTGCCTCCCGATAAATCATCGAGCGAGACGGACGAACCGTCGATGTTCGGAAGCTTGAACGTAGGTGCTTGCGTCCCGAGCGGGAGCATGGTGCTTGCTGTTTTTACCATTGCTGTGAAGTTGATATTGGAGAGTGGGAAATTGAAAGACTTAAGGAGTAGTATAGCTTATCGCCCCCGTTACGCTTGGCCAAAAGGGCTCACGCAAAGAAGCAAAGACGCAAAGAAAACAGGAGATGAGGCTGGGTAACGGTAGCGAGAATCGCTTGGTGGGGACTCACCGGAGTGCTTGCGCACTTCCGCTACAAATTTGCTCGGTGGGCGATGGGGAGTTGCGATTGGGTGGGGGAGGCTCTTACAAGCGGATCGGCGCGAGACGGCCGGTGATGAAGTGTTGGGTTGCCGAACCGTTTCGGGGACTCACCGGAGTGCTTGCGCACTTCCGCTACAAATTTGCTCGGCGGGAGATGGGGAGATAGCGATTGGGTGCGGGAGGCTCTTAC
>CAIJIZ010000445.1 GCA_903820735.1 uncultured Pirellula sp. | reverse complement strand
GCCAAATTTTGGACTTAACGCTTCGAGAATATCTCGACCAGGATGCTCATGAGCATGCTCCAGCTCTCGATGTCGTTCTTCGACATGCTTGCGATAATTATCGGGATACGCGATCTGATGTAGCGAACTTCCAAAAACCGCTTGAGGCTCGGTTTGCTCCGTTACGACAACTCCTTCTAAACCATGCTCGCCAGCCCCAACCCAACAGTATTTACCGATGAAGTTCGTCGCACCCGTTCCTTGCATGAGCAATTGCGACATGATCGCATTGTTGTCGTTGTTGATGGAGACGTGGCAGTCGGTACACGATTTGGTCTCAAACGTTCCCGGTGGACGTGTCGCATGACCCGGATCCCACCCGCTTCCCCCTCGTACCGTGTGCGGAACGTTGGTGCTGAAAGCGATTCCGCTGAGCCCCTCGCCGCTTATCGTTTGTTGCTGTACATAAATCGATTCGCGATTGGAGTTGTAACTTCCAACGTGAATCGCACAGGAACTGCGAGCCGGTCCAATGCGATTCCCCGTTACATTCCCATCGCGGGCAATCATAAAAACATCATCCCGCAAAGTCTGAAAATTGTACGAGATGCGATTGCGAGAAACCTCGCCACCATTGTGTAAGTTCGGTGCCTTGATGTTCGCCTTCTGTGGCAAATGACAACCGAAACAACTTGGATTCCAAGAACTATGGCAAGCGATACAGTTCATGTTTTTATTGTGGTGAGCGCAATTGCCTTCCTGCGGAACTCCACCCCAACGTATCGTTCCTGACTGATCCACATGCACCGTCTTGGCCATGTGACTCCTCGGATTATAAGACTCACTCTCCGGATCGATGGTCTCGGCGGTCTGCGTTACAACCCACTCTAGATCCTTCTCGACATTGCTGCGCTGAATCAACACCGGACGACGACCAGGTACCCTACGGATCTCAAACCGAGGCTTGCCAAAGGCAGTGCGTAACGCCAGAAGATTCGTTGGCTGCTCTCCGGAGGCCGGGCCACTGGTGGGCAACTGCGCTGGATACCCTTCGCGGACCTGCTTATCGACTTTGTCAATGAGGTTCTGCGTTGCATCCCCGTGACAGTCTACGCACTGAATCTCAATCGCCGCTCGCACCTCACCGTATAACTTGGTATCACCATGCCCGTCTTGATAAAAGTGGCAGTCCACACAGTGCATCCCCTTTTCCATATGGATGTCCATCAAGTGAACCGGTACCCCATCGCGCTCCTTACCATGAATCTTCTCGAATTCATTCGAAGGCTCCACGCCAGCCATCAAGTCCTTCGTATTCGGTGACTCAATCTGCTTGCCCGTATGATCCAACAGATGTCCGCTGCGGTCTTTTTTGAACACCGCTCGAAACACCCATCCATGACCATGGAAATCTGCAAATTGCGTATGCTTCAACTGAGGATTCAGTTCGCTGACACGATCGAGAAACTCTGGGTCCCCCCAAAGCCCACGGGCTGAAGATTCCTCTGGGTTCGACCAAGAAGCCTCGACCAATTCCTCCGCCGTAGGATTCTTCTGCGTTTGCGGATACATGCATTGTCCATCCGTCTCATTATCCCACCACATGTAGCCCAAATAAGTGTTGATGACGGTTGTTCCCGGGTGGATATGGCACACCATGCACTGACTCGTCGGGATGCGATTGGTGAACAAGTGCTGGATTGGATGCCCCGGTTCATCCTTGGGAATCGTCGGGTCAATGAATTGCACCCAATCGTCCTTTTGCGAGGCAGCTAACCCGCGATGACCATACTTGGCAAATGGTCCGCTCGCCGTTGGTGATCGATCATTGGCATAGACGACATGGCAAGCGCTACAGCCACTGCTGCGATAATCCCCAGCATGATCATTGGTTCCGAGGAAATTCAACGTAGGGTCCAATAGACGCGTCTTTTGCAACCCAATCATGACAGGGTCTGTGCGATTCTCGGTCCCAGGCCCCCGATTGCTCAATCGCTCTCGAGGCCGGCCAGGTTCCTCCGTCCGCTCTGGAATTCCAATCTCCGCGCGAAATCGCCCACCCCGCTCAAAGATGCGAAGGAAATTCGCCGGCTGCGAAGCTTCAAAACGGGGCAGGGGATCTAAATACGGCAATATCCCTTTGAAGTCGATTTCGTATTGAGTAGGTGCAGGGACATTTTGAATGCGCTGCGGCTGTCCATGCATCGAATAACTCTCACCATACCGCGACCACTTCGTCGGCGACCCGCCGTTGTTATAGATCGCCGCTCCCCAAAGCATACATCCATGCGTCATCATGCTCTTGCGCAACTGCAAAACCTCATTCGCATGACATTGACCACAAGCGATATGCGCCACGCGCAAATCACCCGGATTCATGAACCGCACAAACTCCGGACTCTCGTAATTCATCAACGCATACGAACGAACCGGATTCGCCGCCGATGGCCACAAAGCCGGATACTTCGGCGCAACGTGCGACCCCTCCTTGGTGAAAACATTCGCGTTTCCACCATGGCAATCCGTACACCCAATGTTCACCGTGTTCGGAGCATGCATCGTCCCAACGTCGCTATGGCAATGAATACACGATTGCCCCTTGCTCAACGCATCCTCACGACTCTGCCGAAGCATGTCGACATCGCATAGATCATCCGGGATCGGATACGACTCGTTCCCCGCAATCCCCAACGACCGCGCTGGCCCCCACGGATCCTTGCTCCCACTCGAATCTGAGACGACGGCGTCTCTCGCCTCTCGCAACGATGCACTGGCAGTATGAAACTTCTTTGCCCCAGCCTCTCCCTTACCCTTTGGCGTCCCCGCACCGAGAATCCCCTGGCCGTTGGTTCGCGCAGTATCGAACTGCACTGCGAGTAGAGTGAAAACCATCAACACCATAGACCAGCAACGCGGATATCCATTCACTTGCGAGTCGGGGAAATTCCAAGTGAACATGTCTTCAATCCTCTTGTTCCCGAATCCACTAGTATTCGAAGACCGCTTCAAAAAAGCCCGCCGCTAGATTGGGGACTCCTCCATAAAGGGGCTGATAGAGGTCGCGGAACCCATCTCCAACGACCAATCCCGAAACACCACCGACGAACAAAATGTTGTTGTTTAATAGCGGACGGTACTCGATCCCCGTACTCAAATCCAGGCCGATTTCGTCCCGAACCTTCCCCTGAAACGTGTAGATCTCCAACGGCGCGGTGTGATTAAACCACAAGTAATTGGCATTGTTGATCCACTTGAGCTTCGTCGTCAAATCCGCATCGAACCCCGCGTTGACCAATTGAATTCCAGGGTTCACGAAATTCGTCTGCCCCTGAAACTTGCTGCTGCGCAAATTGGGGATCAAACTCTGTCGCTGAACAAGATTCACACCGAAGAGCTTGATTTGCTGTCGATTCCAGTAGCTAAATTCCCCGCCGGCAAAATTGGGATTGTCGAAAATCGCATCGAATCCGTTGGCTTGGCTATCTGTCGGGTCGGAATCCCCCGAAGCATAGAAATACGAACAACGGAAACGAGCCCAGTCCCGGTCATAAGACAGCTCCAATGCCCCCATGAACGCATTGATGTCTTGCTGCGCACCTGCCAATGGATTGAGCTCGTCATTGCCCGTCACATAATAGGCCGCATGGCTGACGTTGAAACGATTGATATGTCCATTGCCCGCCCAACCCAAATAATAAGCGTCTACTTGGTGCGGTGCATAAACGCCAACCGGATCTGGCCTGACCAGAAAACCATTGTCGTCAAACTTGAAACTGGCTTGATCCCGATTGTAGTGAAACGATACCTCGGTGTTGTAACCAGGAAATATAAAGTCGTTTCGGTAATAGTTCAGAATCAACGTATTCTGATGGCGGTCGTCAAACGTATTGAGCAGACTATTCGTGTCCTTCTCCGTCTGATCAAACCAGATGACGTTGTACTGGTCTTGATTGCTCAACCGATTCCCAAACAATCGCACCGCCCGATTGGTGTCTGCAAAAATGAAACCTCGGAAATCACTGCTGAAGAACTGAGAGCCTGCTCGCATCGACACAAAGTCATAGTTCGGACTCATGTCGGCAAGCTTCGTCTCATAAAACCATTCCTCCACAGCCCAGTCCGTACGATGCCGATTCGTACCATCGCGCACATCCGGGGATACCACCCCTAACTCTTCAACCTTCAAGTAATTTTGATTGAACACAAAGTTGGCTTTCAACCGCCAATCAAAGGGCCGAAACACCGAATCACCCTTGAACAAATCGATCGATGCCGAGTTGTATTGGGCAAAGAAAAATTGGTTGGGATTCCCAAAGAATTCGATCTCACCGGGTACCACCGTCGATTCAAACGGAGTCGTAGGCAATGGAGTCTGCCGGTACTCGACCAAATTCTGCGACTTAAGCCCCAGTCGCAGAAATAAATCCTGACCCGCAATCGGATAGTCTCCCTTGAGCACATTCTGATTGTAAGGATCCCACCACGCTCCTTGAATAAACGGGTAGTCGTCCACCGCCGGATGCCCCTTGCCATACCGATCCCATTGCGGCGAACCCACCCGCCAACGATCCTCCACCGGAACAAAATGATCGCTGCTCTGCCCCTCAGTCGGAAATAAACTTGTCCCACCCGTGTAGCCTGGCGGCGGATCGAACGTAGTTCGAAACAATGGGCGAGCAACCGTCCCTTGCTCCCCTAACATCCCACCCTCCGGCACCTCTCCACTGATGGCAGGTGGCAACCGGTTTTCAAACCCGCCGGGCGGCTGCAAACTTTTCGGCTCTCTCACCCCGGCATCTTCCTCGCCCGGGACTGGTTCCTTGCCCTGATTCGTTTCCTGAGCCGATAGTATCGATGCATTGCTGGCAAAAGCGATCGCCATCCCGACGACCAAGCTTCGCTGCAACTTGAACACTTCTCACCATAACCACATAAAAACGAGGGTTTCGTTCAAGAGATTCCGGAACTACGGGTTCTATCGGCTATCGAAGCTTTGCAGGAAAAAGGAAATCTAAGGAATTCTTTCAGTTGATCGGCCGACTTGATAACTACGGCGGATCGCAGATCGCAAAGATTTGGACAGGGCTCAAGGTCATGAACACACGAAGGCACAAGGCTGGCAAAAATCGCCACGCACGGCGACCGCGACCCCTTTCCTTCGAATCCTTACAAGCCCGCTTGCCGTTCTCGGCTTCTCCTTGGCACAACGCGGCACTCCCCGAAGATGTCAACAATGATGCCAAAGTATCCCCCCTCGATGCTTTAGCCGTCATCAATTTCCTACATACCAATCCATCGAGTTCATCACCCAGTCGCCCGAGCTCGGAAGGTGAAGGTGGATCCTTTCAATATCCGGATGTCGATAACGATGGAACTATCAGCCCCTTAGACGTGCTCGG
>CAIJIZ010000444.1 GCA_903820735.1 uncultured Pirellula sp. | reverse complement strand
TGGACTGATCTGCAATTCGCGAATGGGGGTTGGGTTCCACCCAAAGCCGAAGACTTGGAGGATGTTCTCGATGAGTTGCTGCTATCCCGAACAATCGAACCACAATCTCTACCACTGACATCGGTAGTTCGACCGGTTTACACTGTAGACCTATGGGATTGGGAATTGCTAACAGGGCCGTGTACGCGACGGGCATCGAGTGAGCAAGCGACTGATCGCTACTCGTCTTGTCGCTACTCGTCTTGCGAAGTCTCTTGCAGGACCGTTCGCAAACACCGTCTAGAACAGATGAACCTTTTACAAGACATTATCCCCAGAGTTAACGGGGGAAAGTGTCTGTGTCCTGAGGGATGACCAAGAATGATTGACTACGCAAGACTTGCGATTGGGCTAGCTCCGCTAGGAATCGCCTTCGGGGTGATCGCAATTTTGCATTTGCGATCGAAGCCAACGGTGGTTACCTCGGGGCAAGAAATTCTCTTGCTCGGGTTTGCTGTTTCCGGATTTGCCATGATCGGACCGATGGAGTTGTTTTTTCCAACAGCTTCCTATGCTGCCTTAGGTGAGTGGGTGTGGTTATTGCTTGCCGCTCTCTATTTCTTCTTTGTCTTGCTCGCTTCGTTGCTCAGTCGCTCATCGCTTACCGTTGTGGGACTCTCTCCAGATAGGCTTCAGGAATTGCTCGTCACTGCTTTAGCGACGGAGGAGATTGAAGGAAAGTGGTTGGGCAAGCAACTTGATATTCCCGATTTGGGAGTGCGGGGAATCATCGAAGGCAGTTACGGTTTTCCTAGCACTTCCCATCTTTGGGCAAGCGGTGGCAGTCAGAATCCGTTGGGTTGGTACCGACTAGAGAAGATGCTTGTGGGGCAGTGGGCGAAGGAGGGTGCAACCAATCAGCAAAAGGCAGTCGCTTGGTGTTTTCTCTTGCTTGCTGCGATTTCTCTAGGATTGAGTGTTTATTGGATGGTGATGGAAATTGAGCAGTTTCGTTCCTTTTTTCAGCGAGTTTTGCTATGAGACGATCGACGTCGGAATTCCAAGGGTTCGTTGCGATAGTATTGTTGACGCTTTGGATTGCTTCGGCATCATCGGTCGGACTCTGTCAGTCTCAGCCTATCCCCAACATTGTTTTGATATATGCCGACGATCTCGGATATGGAGACTTAGGAGTTCAGAATCCTGACTCAAAGATTCCTACACCGAATCTCGATCGATTGGCCCGTGAAGGGACGCGATTCACCGACGCGCATAGTTCTTCCGGGGTTTGTACACCAAGCCGATATGCGTTGCTCGAAGGACGGTATCACTGGCGCAAATTCCATGGGATCGTAAATTCGTTTGAAGAGAGCGTTCTGGATGACGAACGCACAACGCTTGCGGAACCCTTGCAAAGTACTGGTTACAAAACTGCATGCATCGGCAAGTGGCACTTAGGTTGGAATTGGGAATCGATTAAAAAACAAGGTCGTCGCCCCGATCCGAAAACAGGATATTCACCCGATGCCTTCGATTGGCAAAAACCTATTCCCGGAGGACCGCGTGATCATGGGTTTGATTACTACTTCGGCGACGATGTCCCAAATTTCCCACCGTACGCATGGTTCGAGAATGATCGATTAATGCAACAACCCAGCGTTGGATTAGTGACGCCGGAGAAGACCGCTGAAGGTGCTTGGGAAGCCCGACCGGGGCCGAGCGTGGAAGGCTGGGACTTCTGGGGTGTGATGCCCAAGCTCACTGAACGTGCAGTTCAGTGGATTGAGGAGCAAAGTAACGAGCAGCCATTCTTTTTGTATTTTCCGTTGACTTCACCGCACGCACCGATCGTTCCTGCAACACAGTTTCGAGGGGGCTCCATGGCCAATGGCTATGGAGATTTTGTCGTTCAGACCGATGATTCGGTGGGACGGGTGTTACAAGCTCTCGACTCGAAGGGGTTCACCGAGAATACTTGGGTAATCTTTACCTCGGATAATGGACCGGAGCACTATGCTTATGAGCGCAGCCGCGTCGCAGGACATCGAAGCATGGGTCCGCTTCGCGGATTGAAGCGAGATTTATTCGAAGGAGGGCATCGAGTGCCGATGATTATGCGATGGCCGAATCGCATCCCCTCGGGTCGAGTCAGCGATGGCTTGATCAGCCAAATTGATTTCTATGCGACGTTAGCAAAAGCCCTTGGGGTGGATATGCCAAGTGGCGAGGCGGAGGATAGCGTGGATCAGACGGGACTGCTGTTCGGGGAAGAGAGTCGCAGGACGGAGTTGGTGCATAACACGAATCCTAACGTATACGCTCTTCGCCAAGGAGATTGGGTTTTCATCCAAGCAAAGACTGGGACTGTGAGCAAAGAACCTCGTTGGTATCAAGAAGCAAACGGATACAGCGAGGAGTCGAAAGAGGTCGGTTTGTATAACTTGCGCGAAGACTTATCGCAGAGAAGCAACTTAGCAGATTCAAATCCGCAGCAGTTGGCGAAGATGAAGGCGAGGCTTAGGGAAATCCTGGGTGAGGCTCGCTAAAGATGACTGGGGACTGTTCGTTCGCCTGCGTCAACACAAGCGAACGGCAAGTTAATAGCTTTGAATTAGTTCGTGTGAGGCATCCAGCTACTGCGTAGCGACTCCCAGCGATCCTTCGTGGATTCTTCCATTGTAACTCCAGGTTGAGAAGCCCAAAGTGCGTTGAGTTGCTTGATAGCTTGCAACAGATCCGCTTTGCTTCCTTGATCGCATGCTCGCTGGATCTTCGTTTGCAGAAGGGAGGATGAGTTGAACTTTCTCAATTGCAACTCTTTCTCCAAGCCAACGAAATCTGCGTTTGGATCGATGGAGTTCTTGATGCGGTATTCGATATCGAGAAGGAATGGGTCCGCTGTAACTGTTTTTAATCGTGAGATAGATGCTAGCAGATCGCGACCCAACTCGCGTTTGCGATCATCCGCTGGTCGCGTATCCCAATGTTGAAACCACATGGAAACCCCAAGCACATCTGCGCTGATGTCCGATGGGAATTTATCATAGTACGAAGCAACCACCTGCGAAAATGACGACGGGTCTGTCCGCAAGACTTGCGCAATTTTGATCAATTGCTTGCTGCGATCTTGAGATACTCCGTAAGTTGCTGCCGAGAGTTCTTCAGCAATCGATTGATCGATTGGGTTCTTCGAAAAAATCAGTGTGTCGGCGAACGGATAGTTCTCAGCCGAGCGGTATTCTCCGAAGGCATCAATCCATGCTTCGTCGTTACCCATGGATGCTTGTTTGTCTTGAGAGTTCAAGATCCCGACACGACGCCTGAAAATCACCCAGTCTTTTTGTACAAGCGTTCCAGATGCTCTGCTCATAGGAACTTCGCTTGGAAACGGTACAACATCAATCCATTTGACATCACCGTCGGTAAAGTCAAAAAGAAGTACTACATATCCGAAGCACGGGGTTAGCATCCCAAAGTGTGAGTTCTTTCGTTCTTTCTTCTCTTGATCTCCTGGCTTGGATTCCGATACTCGACGACTCAAAAGATCTTTGCCTGCTTCAGCGATTTCGTCGTACGCGCATAGTCGTTGGATAGGGCCAAGCAGTTTTTCGTTGTCGAAGATCGCATTCGGAGACCATGAATCGTTGAAGTATCGAACAAGCACTCCAACCGTCGTTCTTTTCTGATGGACTCCAACAACATCCCAGTCGGATAGACCAGCCGTTTGCGGTGCAGAGACTGAATCGAGAACTTGGGATTTGAAGTAGTCGAGAATTGTCGCTACGGAAACGTGATCTTTCACCGCAAGTCGTGATCCCTCTGGACCCACTACGCGATTATCAAACGCTCGCACGTCAAGTAGTGACCAAAACTCTGATGGGTTGTTTGCCATCCCTTCTTTGGTAATCAAGTTAGCGATTTGTTCAATCTTGGTACCGCTTGGGACTTGGGAAAAGTCTTGGCTCCACGTACTGGTCTTCGACCACCAATCCTTGGGTAATGCTTCCGGTTCCTTCTTATCGCTACCGGTCGCGAGGGGAGTTGCACCCATCGTTGTGCTTGCCCAGAGCCCACCTGGGCCGCGAAGCATAGGCCACCAGATAACCATTGCCGAGACAACACACATTCCAGCCAATGACAACACAAGTCCGGCGAGAATCTTACCAACTGTCAGGCCGTCTTCAGCCAGAGATTCGTCGATGTCGAACATGTTGTCACTTACCAACTCGTTCGACATCGGTCTACCTTCGCGACGATGAAACAAGACCGGCTTATCGGTAATGAGTTCCGGATGTAACCCCGGAGCTGTGAGTTTATCGACTGGTCTTGCTGGTACTTGGACGTCCTTGCCACATCGACCACATTGAATGGTCGTTCCTTCCATGTCAGGGGTTGTACGGACTTGTCGTCCGCATTGGCAAATGACTTTACGCATGAGAGTGTAGTTGAAGCCAGGTTACTAGAAAGGAGGCCAACAGCGAACCCGAAGTGTACCGCAGAGAAGTGCATCGTCAACTTTATTCAGTAGAAATGCTCGATGTTATACAGTGCGACTAAGTCATACAGTACGACGAATTGTCATGGCTAGTCGCTCATCGGTAGTTAATGAGGCTTCAGTTTGAAATGCTGATCTTTTAAGCATAGCAAGCGCAATCCAGTAATGTTTCGACAGCGGTAATTGCGCCAGTGACGTAATGGTGCCAATTGGCTTCTCTTCAACATGCAAGATCTGACCTGCTGCAGGCACTGAAAGGTCACTTAAATGTTGGTCGATCTCCACCAAACATAATCGCTTCTGTACCTGGCCGAGCGCGTCTAGCCGGGCAACGGTTTCTTGACCTAGATAGCAGCCTTTTTTAAACGAAATCGCTCTCGCATCGATATCGAGTTCTTGCGGTAGATTCTTGTCGTCGAAGTCAACTCCGAACCAGGGCCAGAAGTTTTCTATACGAGATTGCTCCCATCCTGTGCGATCTTCGCAATCGCTTTCGATCAACGACTCCATAGAACTAGTCAAAGACGAAAAGTGCTCTTGTTGAATAAGCAGTAGCTTTGACGTTCGCGAAATCCAAGGTGCATGGATTGCGAAAGCAATTCCGTCTGGGTGAGATTGGCAATTTGAGCCGATTGTCCAAGCTGCGTTGGATGTAGCGAGCCACGGTGATTCCGGTGGTAGCAAGATCGCTTTCCATTCCGAGGAAGCGTCTCGCACAACTGCGTCCTCGCGGATGATGTAACGGTCGAAGTGCGGCACAAGCTTCGCTGCTTGGGCTGGTACCGTGAGAAACCAAGTTTTCTTATCACTGCAACAGGCGATCCCGTGCGCAAGGGTACGGCCTTTAGGATCGAGAACGAATGTCTCTTTGGACTCTCCTGCTTGCAGCTGCCGAAGGTCTTGAGTGCAGAGGTTGTTTACGATCTTGTTTCGGTCTACACCCATAAGCTCGATGATAGTTATCTGGCCGATTGAGTATCCATCGACTTTTGACATTCGTAATCCGATTCTTAAATATAAACGGCTTAGTACTAAACGGCTTAGTACTAAACGTTGAAAAGGAAATGGCAGATGTCACCGTCTTGCATGACGTAGCTTTTCCCCTCGGTTCTCATTCGGCCGTTTGCTCGAATTTCTTTTTCGTTTTGGTATTGTTCAAGGTCGGCAAGGCCGTAGCATTCGCAACGGATAAAACCTCTTTCAAAATCGGTATGGATTACACCTGCGGCCTGAGGTGCGGTTGCTCCGATGGGGATCGTCCAAGCTCGGATTTCTTTCTCGCCAGCGGTGAAGTAACTCTGTAACCCGAGGGTCTTGTATGCTTGTCGAGCGACGGTCTGAAGTGCAGGTTCCCTGAGTCCCACTGCGGAGAGCATCTCGGTTCGGTCAGGTTCTTCTAACTCTGCGATTTCCGCTTCGAGTTTCGCGCAGACGGGTACGACAAGTGCCCCACTCTTTGAAGCGATCTCACGGACTTGAGTTACTCTTGGGCTTTCACCAAGCAGATCGGTTTCGTCGACGTTGGCAATGTATAGAATCGGCTTGGCTGTCATCAACCCAAAGCTGTTTATTGCCTTCGCTTCGGCTTCTTCGAGTTTCAAAAGTCTCAGGGGTTGCTCGGCCATCAAGTGGGCTTGGCACTTCTTGATCGCTTCCGTCCTAAACTTAGCTTCTTTATCGCCAGTACGAGCAGCGCGTTCAGCCTTGGGTAACGCGGTTTCCAAGCTTTGGATATCGGCGAAAAGGAGTTCCATTTCGATCGTTTGCATATCGGAAACCGGATCGACTTTGCCTGCAACGTGTGTCACGTCGGGGTCGTCGAAGCAACGGACGACTTGGAGAATCGCATCGACTTCGCGAATGTGGCTAAGGAATTTATTCCCAAGTCCTTCACCTTCGCTAGCACCTTTGACAATCCCCGCGATGTCGACGAGCTTGAACATCGCTGGAATGATCTTTTGGGTCTTGATGAACTGTTGAATCCGATCGAGGCGTGCATCTGGGATGCTGACAATTCCTTCGTTCGGTTCAATGGTGCAGAACGGATAGTTCGCAGCCTGCGCACCTTGAGTTCCAGTCAATGCATTGAAAAGGGTGCTTTTGCCAACATTCGGCAGTCCAACAATTCCGGCTTCCATCGGTCGATCCTAGCTCTGTATTTCTGTAATTGACAGTCCAGTGGGAGTTACTGGCCTGTTTGGGTTAATTGGCCTGTTTGGGTTTATTGGCCAGTGGGGGTTACTCGTGTCGCAAGAGTGGGAACAAGATCACGTCTCGGATGCTGCGCGAGTTGGTAAGTAGCATCACGAGTCGGTCGATACCGATCCCCAAACCACCTGCTGGTGGCATCCCGTAGCGCAACGCACGGATGAAATCCGTATCCATTTTCGCCATCGAGTCCTCTTCGGCCATGCCGTCGAGTTGTGTCTTGAAAAGTGATTCTTGCAAGATCGGATCGTTCAATTCGGTATAGGCATTCGCAAGTTCCATGCCATGAATGAAGAGCTCGAAACGTTCGGCGATGTTTGGATTCGATGAGCTGCGTTTGGTCAAAGGACACAAGCTCGCGGGGTAGTCGGTAACGAAAATCGGGCCGATCAACGAGTCTTCTACCTTCTCTTCGAACACTTCGCTAACCACTACGTCGGGATGTTTGCCGGTCGGATCGAGCCCGATCTTCTTGGCAAGCTTCGCAATGCCTTCGCTATCATCAATTTTCAGCCCCGTATGCTGTTCGAATAGCTCGGTGTATGTCTTGCGTTGAAACGGAGGTGTGAAGTCGATGGGTAGGTCACCCCACATCAATTGATACCCTTGCCCCGTAGCTTCGATCGCTTCGACAATGATCTGTTGGGTTAGATCCATCATGACTTTGTAATCGGCATAAGCCCAATACAGCTCGATCATGGTGAACTCAGGGTTGTGCTTCGGACTGATACCTTCGTTTCGGTAGACGCGACCCATCTCGTATACACGCTCGATCCCACCGACCATCAACCGCTTGAGGTGAAGTTCGAGGGCGATGCGCAGAAAGAGTTTCATGTCCAATGCATTGTGGTGGGTTACGAACGGTCTGGCCGCTGCACCCCCAGCGATCGTGTGGAGTGTCGGCCCTTCAACTTCCACAAACGAATGCTTTGCTAAAGTGCTTCGAATGGACTGAATGATCTTCGTACGCTTCAAAAATGTTTGAAGGGACTCTGGGTTATAGGTCAGGTCGACGTAACGCATCCGTTGACGCAACTCAGGGTCTTGTAGGCCGGCGTGCTTCTCGGGAGGTGGCTCAAGGGTCTTTGTCATGAAGTGAAGCTTGGCAGCAAACACGGTTAGCTCACCGGTATTAGTTCTGCCGAGTCGCCCGTCGACACCCACGAGGTCTCCGAAATCCAGCAACTTTGTCAATTCGAAATCCGCGTCGCTAACATGTCCCTTGGGAATCATGATCTGGATGTCGCCAGTCAAATCGCGGATGTTGAGAAACACGAGTTTGCCGGCGGTACGCATCAGGATGATCCGGCCAGCGACTCGAACCTCCGGTCCGATCTCTTCGCCTGCCCCCTGCTCCCCTTTCCATGCTTTGTAGTCGACCGCTTGCCCACCATCGAAGTCTGGAAGCGGAATCGAGGAGCCATCCGCCTTGCGAAATTGAACCTCGCTTGCCTTCCCACGGACTTGCTCGATGAACAAACGATTGTCGAATCGCTGCCCCCAAGGGTCCAAGCCCAGGGCTTCGATTTTTTTAAGCTTCTCCAGCCTCGCCGCTTGATGAACCCCTAGGTCATTCCCAGCGGAAGTCGCTGGGTCGTTTGGTTGAGAGTCAGTCATGGTCTAGAATTTCGGCAAAGAAAGGGAAAGAGTTTCTCGGAAAGAGTTTCTCATGGGTGGCAGATTGTAAGGAATTACGCTGGAAAACCAAGCGTCAATCGGAGGGCGGACTTGGGGTAATTTGCCCAGGATTTGCGATGAATTAAGGGATTCACGCCAGTTTTAAGCTTGCGAGACACCCTGCGGAAAACGGCGTTTAAACTGATGGATTCGCTGAGAAAACGAAAAGGATGAAATCATGGATCTATTTGCAAAAGCGGAGCAAGCCAACCGGCAGAAGGCTGAGCCTCTGGCCGCAAGGATGCGTCCACGGACTCTCGACGAGATGATCGGGCAATCGCATTTGCTCGCCCCAGGAAAACTCCTCAGAAGGCTCGTTGTCTCGAAAAGGATTCAGTCTTTGCTCTTCTATGGACCACCAGGAACCGGCAAAACTACCCTGGCACGGTTGATCGCCGCCGAGACGAAATCGGCGTTCCGGCAGTTAAATGCGGTTACCAGCGGAATCAAAGAACTGCGTGAGTCGCTCGAATGGGCGCAAACAGAATTGAGCGTCACAGGGGCCAGACCCATCCTGTTCATCGACGAAATCCACCGATTCAACCGCTCGCAACAAGACGCTTTGCTGCCAGACGTAGAAGCCGGCACGATTTCCTTGGTCGGGGCAACCACCAGCAATCCGTTCTTCTCCGTCAATGGCGCTCTGCTGAGTCGCTCTCAAATTTTCGAATTGCATCCTCTCACCGAAGAAGATATCGCCGAATTATTGAACAGAGCCCTTCGCGATCCTGAACGAGGGTTTGGAAAGCTAAATATCGACGTTGAGTCCGATGCGATCGCGTTTTGCGCAAAGATGGCCGAAGGTGATGCACGCCGCGCTTTGAATGCAATCGAAGTAGCAATTCTCTCGTCGAATCAGTTTCCGGTAAAGCTCAGCGTTCCACTGATGCAGGAGAGCATGCAGAAGAAAATTCTGCAGTTCGACCCGAGCGGAGACCAACACTACGATATGGCAAGCGCTCTGATCAAGAGTATCCGCGGGTCAGATGTCGATGCGTCTCTTTATTGGTTGGCTCGAGCAATCGAAAGTGGAGAGGAAATCCGTTTCTTGACCCGTCGCCTTGTGATCCTCGCAAGCGAAGATATCGGGAACGCAGACCCTCAAGCCCTCGTGCTCGCTGTGGCTGCCATGCAAGCTTGCGAATTCGTCGGCTTGCCCGAATGCCAATTGACACTCTCTCAAGCAGTTATCTACTTGGCGCTTGCCCCTAAAAGCAACTCGGCAACCACCGCCATCGGCTCAGCACGTGAAGAAGTTCGGAGCGGGAAACTCATCGCAGTTCCCAACCATTTGCGAGACGGCCATTACCCCGGCTCGAAACAACTCGGGCACGGCGCAGGTTATGCCTACGCCCACGACCACGAAGAAGGAGTTGCCGCACAAGACTATCTCGGCGTCGATCGTCAGTTCTACAAGCCCGTGGAACGAGGACACGAAGTCGAGCTTGCACGCCGCTACGAGGAGTTGCAAAGAAAACTCAAACCTCAGAAACCGTAAGAAACTTGCGATACCCTTCCGGCATAGGTATCTTGCACAATCTTTCCTTCATCACCTATTTAACCCATCAATGATTTTCGGACGGATTCCACCGATTCACCCTTTCTGAAACCAAGTAATCTCCCATGAAACGTCCCGCTAAGCATCTCTCTCCGATCCGCAATTTCGCAATCGCCTCACTCTTGAGCGTCCCTCTACCTGCCTTGTTGGAACCTCTCGTCGGTATCGGACTCGATCATTGCAATC
>CAIJIZ010000443.1 GCA_903820735.1 uncultured Pirellula sp. | reverse complement strand
GCAGTGGTTCGTCCGGCATCGCAATACCGCGAAACACTGCAAAGCAACCTACCGGCGACGCCTTAGAGATGCATCGCACCAGGGAATTTATCTACACCCCTGCAAGTTTTTGGATCAAAGTCCTAACGACAAATCTGATGCCGGAGCGCCTTGCGGATCCAAGCCCGCAATTTGAAGGAAATTCTGCAAAATAACATACCCATGCTCGGTCAAAATCGACTCTGGGTGAAACTGCACTCCAAAGACCGCTTCGCGTCGATGCTCAACCGCCATGATCGCCCCGTCGGCGGTCCAAGCGGTTGGCTCAAGGCATTCCGGCAAGCTATCAGGGGCAATCACCAGCGAATGGTATCGCCCTACCTTGAAATGACTCGGCAATCCCGCCAATAGCCGCTTGCTTCGGTGCTCGATTTCTGAAGACTTCCCATGCATCGGCTCGGAAGCTCGGACAATGCGACCTCCGAAGGCTTGCCCGATCGCTTGATGCCCCAAACAGACTCCAAGTATAGGGATCGAACCATGAAACCGGCGGATCGCTTCCATCGAACAACCGGCATGATCAGGATCCTTCGGACCAGGGGAAATCAAAATCGCAGACGGCTTGAGCCTCGCTATCCCATCACAGCCAATAGCATCGCTTCGCAATACCAGGGTGGACTGCCCAAGACGCTGTAAGTACCGATCAAGGTTGTATACGAAACTGTCGTAGTTATCGAGCAACAGAATCATTTCAGCGCTTTCATGCCCGCTTCAAGTACTTCAATAATCCGCTCTGGATCGTATACGCACCCTCCCCAAGTCCCTCCGCTTACACGCTGAAGCGCAGCCCATAGTTGGGTATCGACCGGCAAGCGAGGATCGGCGGCTAGCCCGAGATGTGTTGGTCGCTGAGCAAGGACCGCTGCTCCTTCCTCGGCTGTGAATTCTTTTCCATCGCAGCCGATAAAATCAACTTCAGCATGCAAGCTTTTGCGATCGATGACGATGCGCAGCGTATCCCCATCTTTCAACTTTCCAATCGGACCACCCGCAAGAGCTTCGGGACCGATGTGGCCAATACAAGCTCCTGTGCTTACTCCTGAGAAACGCGCATCGGTGATTACCGCAACATGCTTGCCGTACTCCAAATATCGTAAGGCACTGGTCAATTGGTAAGTCTCTTCCATACCGGTTCCCATCGGTCCGCAACCGATCAGAACTGCAATATCTCCAGCCTTCAGTGGATTCGGATGCTGCCCCTTCGCTGCCGCAACAGCTTCTTTCTCCGAGGTGAAAACTCTCGCTGGCCCTATCTTTCGATACAGTCCATCTGCATCGACGACACTCGAATCAATCGCGGTCGATTTGATGACCGAACCCTCGGGTGCGATATTCCCTCGCGGGAAGCATATCGTACTCGTCATACCCATCGACGCGGCCTTTGATGGAGGCAAGATCACGTCATCAGGATCTACCCCGTCGCGTTCCTTGAGCAACTCCCTCATCACCTTGCGACGCGGGGAATCCTTCCATTGATCGAGAATCTGATGCCATGTCAGCCCAGTTACTGTCTTGCAATCGCATTTCGCAACCCCAAGCTCCCGCAAGTGCCACATGATCTCCGGCACACCCCCTGCCAGAAACAGTCGGATCGTCGGGTGGAACTGTGGACCATTCGGCAATACATCGACAAACCTCGCTACCTTGCGATTCAGTTCGCTCCACATTTCTAGACTTGGTCGAGGAATCCCAGCAGCAAATGCCACCGCCGGAATATGCAACAAGAGATTCGTCGAACCCCCACAAGCGGCGTGAACTGCAATCGCATTGTGGAAGGAATCCTCACACAAAATGTCTGACAACTTGGCTTTGCGATGATGTTGATCCCAAAGAACCTTCGCCGATTGCCTCGCAAGATCCAACCACACCGGCTGACCACTTGGAGCTAAGGCAGCATGAGGTACGGTCATCCCCAACGCTTCAGCTACGACCTGACTTGTCGCCGCAGTTCCTAAAAATTGACATCCACCTCCAGGCGATCCACAAGCCTTACAGCCCGCTGAGGCCGCTTCCTCCAAACTGATCATCCCATTGGTATACCTTGCCCCAATCGTTTGAACCTTGCCAAGGTCTTCCTCCGGCCCGGTCTCGTTGCGAGCAGGCAACGTTACGCCCCCTGGAACCACCACGCTCGGCAACTGGGAGCAGCCAGCGAGCGCAAGCATCATGGCCGGCAACCCCTTGTCACACGTAGCTACCCCCAACACCCCACGTCGTGTAGGCAATGAACGGATCAACCGTCTAAACACAATCGCCGCATCATTGCGATATGGTAACGAATCAAACATACCTGTTGTCCCTTGCGAACGTCCATCGCAAGGATCGCTTACATACCCAGCAAAAGGCACGCCGCCACTCTCATAGAGCCACTCGGCCGCAGCACGGACCAACAACCCAACCTCCCAATGCCCCGTGTGGTATCCCAACGCTATCGGATGACCATCCTCAGCACGCATTCCTCCCTGAGTGCTGAGCAAGAGAAACTGAGGGCCAAGCATCTTCTTCGGATCCCATCCCATCCCCGCATTCTGCGTCCAACCAAACAAGTCTCCACTAGACCATGTCTTGAGCATCTCATCGGTCAGGGGTAAAGCTCCCTCTGGCCCCTTACCAGAGGTCTTCAGCGCGACCTCCGATCCTGTATTCGAGAAAAACGAAGCGAGATCAAATGCATTGCTCATAAATAAAACTTCTAAAGATGTCCGGGTTGTGATCCTGCCCCGGGCCAACTCTAGAGTGTCGCGAGAAACCCTTCGGCGGCCCTTTGGTGAACCATAAGTTTATCACCCATGCGATCGATCTGACTAGCCATGACTTTCATACGAGGGTTTTGTTCGAAAAAGCTCCGATGTTTCGCCACAAATGACCAATACAATCCGTCCCAAACGGCGGTCCAAGGCCCCTTCTTGAAGTTGCTCATTTTCAACACGTAACTCGAACCGCTAATGTAAGGCTTCGTTGTGATCAATCCACCATCGGCGTGCTGGCTCATCCCATAGACATTCGGCACCATTACCCAGTCGTACGCATCGACAAACATTTCCATGAACCACTGATAAATAGCGTCGGGATGAAACTCGCACAAAAGCATGAAATTCCCCAGGATCATCAGTCGCTCGATGTGGTGGCAGTACCCATATCGCAATACCGTTTGAATGACATGATCGACTGGCTCTATACCCGTTGTTCCATCATAAAAAGAAGCCGGAAGCCTTCGCGAATGATCCCAATAATTCCGCGTTCGCTGCTGTGTTCCGAACTTTCGGTACACGAGTCGCATGTACTCGCGCCACCCGATGACCTGACGAAGGAAACCTTCGAGGCAGTTCATAGAGATCTCATCCTCACTTGCCCCCTTCTCTCTCGCGCGCTGCAACGCTTGATCGATGACCTGCTTAGGAGAAAGCAACCCTGTGTTAAGCATGGGGGTGATAACCGAATGGTAAACGAATGGATGCTCCATGCTGATCGCATCCTCATAATCGCCAAACAGAAGCAACCGATCGCTGATAAACTTCTTTAAATGAACCGTAGCCCCCGCATGGCTCGACGGATACCACAAAGCTTGCTTCTCTCCCCAAGCATCGGCGAAGTTCTTGTCGACATAGTTTTTCGCTTCTTCTGCGATTGGATCGACTTCGCCGCGAAGCCCTACAGAGGGCGGTTGATGTCCGGCCGGCAATCGTTTGCGATTCTCCGTATCAAAGCTCCACTTCCCACCGCTGGGCTTTTGCGATTCATCGACGAGCACGTCGAGTCGCTTGCGCTGCTCGATGTAAAAATTGGT
>CAIJIZ010000442.1 GCA_903820735.1 uncultured Pirellula sp. | reverse complement strand
TCACCTGGAGTTTCTCGACGCGAAAGAATTGATTGATCGCGCAAGGAGTGCTAACGCGTTGGAGCGTGCGCGGCGGTTCGCTTCGGCTCCGTTGGCTATGGAACCACAGGAAGCGTTAAGGCATGTCGAAGCGCGAGCGGAGGACTTGGCCCAAGCAAGACCGGAGTACAACCATGCGACGAATGCGGTCTGTTTCGTTGGGCGTCGCATCCGCACTCGTGGCTTGTTTATGGATCGACGATCCTTTTTAACATCCTATGATCCGACGAGAGACAATTCGGATGTGCCGGTTTTGACTCGGATACTACAAGCTGTGATTCCCGTTTGTTCGGGAATCTCACTCGAGTACTACTTCTCAACGGTTGACAATCAGCGGTACGGGTGTGGTTCCAAGCTTCCGCACAACATCATTTCTTTGTTGGGAGTCATGGAGGGTGCGGCAAGCGATTTGCGGACCGGTTTAAGTCAGCAGATGGTAGAGATTCATGAGCCGATGCGAATTCTGTTTGTCATTGAGCAGTTACCGGAGAAGGTATTGGGGATATTGGAAAAGAATCCTGGTTTAGATCGCCTGGTGCGCAATGGCTGGGTGCAGCTTGCGACGCTATCGCCTCAGACGCAAGAAATCTCGCTTTATGAATCGGGTCGATTTGTGCCTTATCACAGCGGAGCAGATCCTACTGCTCGGTACCCGACTTCGCATGATTACTTTGGGATGCATCGAGAGCATTTACCTTTGGTGCAGATTGGGGGTGCGATATGAATGCCGTCCAGATTCTAGCGGCCGGGGTGGTGGGTTTCCCGGTGATCGCGTTGGTTGTGCTTGGGCTCAGTGGTTTGCTGCAGCGTCCGTTATCGGAATCGACCGTTGATCGCATCGCGAAAGCATCTGTTGCTTTGGGCTTCAGTGCAGCGTTGGGGATTCTTGGGATTATGTTGTGGACTGGAGAGCGAGCAGCGGTTTTGGACTTAGGGAATTTTGTCGAGATTGGGACCGAGCATTTTCACTTTCACATGGAGTTCTTGTTCGATCGGCTGAGTATTCCGATGGTCTTAATGTCTTTTGTATTGGTGGGTGTGATTGGATCCTTTGCGAACATTTACTTGCAGGGAGACGCGGGCTACCATCGTTTCTTTTTGTCGTTTTCGATGTTCTTAGTGGGATTGTTGTTTGCCTTTTTGGCTGGGACGATTGAGACGTTGTTTTTTGGTTGGGAGTTAGTTGGTTTATCGTCGGCTTTATTGATTGCTTATTTTCACGAGCGTAAAGCTCCTGTTGAGAATGGGCTTTGGGTCTGGGGTGTGTATCGCATTGCGGATGGTGCATTTTTGCTGGCTGCATTGCTGTTGCATCACTTGACGGGTGAAGGAGAGTTTATGCGGATGGTCAGCGCTTCGCCTTGGCCTGAGGGTGGGTTGCATATCGATCCATGGTCGACATGGATTGTGGGAATTTTGCTGTTGATTGCAGCGGCTGGGAAATCGGGCTTGGTTCCGTTTTCAGGTTGGCTGCCTCGAGCGATGGAAGGGCCCACCCCATCGAGTGCGGTTTTCTACGGGGCCTTGTCGATTCACTTGGGCGCTTACTTACTGCTGCGCATGGGGCCCCTTTATTCGGGATCGGTTGGGCTTCGAGTCGTAGTGTTTACGTTGGGGTTAGTGACAGCGGTTTTTGCGGCGATGGCATCGCGTGTTCAATCGGACGTGAAGAGCGCTTTAGCTTTTTCATCGGTGTGCCAAGTTGGGATAATTGTGATGGAGATTGGACTGGGGCTTTGGTACCTAGCATTGATCCACATCATCGGGCATGCGTTTCTGCGTTCATTGCAACTGCTTCGCGCGCCGACCTTGCTTAGAGATTATCGGGCGATGGAGAATGCGATTGGGGGTAGGTTAGCGAATGGTCAGCCGATCTGGGTTAACCAGTTAAGCGCGCAGCGTCAGATGCAATGGTATCGTTTTGCACTGGAGCGAGGTTATTTGGATACCTTGATCGAAAGTTGGGTTCTTAGTCCATTCGTGCGATTTTTTCGAATATGCGAACGCATCGAGAATCGGTGGATGAGCTTCCTGCAAGGGGACTCCAAGAAGAATAGCGACGAAGGAAAGCGGGTGGTCGAGTGAATAGCTTACCGTGGTTTGAGTTACTGCCTTGGTTACCTTTGTTCGGTTTTTTTCTGACTCGATTGCTCCCAAGGGTTGAAGCTAGGAAAATTTGTCTTTGGTCATCTGGATTAACGTTGGGGTTAGCGACGTTGTTGGTCTTTTCGGGGAGCAGTGCGAGTCCGGGATGGATGGGGAGTTGGTGGGGATGGAACTTAGTCCATGTCGACGAATTCAGCGGGCCGCTGCTTCCGCTGACAGCCTTGATCTACTTTGTAACACTTTTGGCAACGGTGGGTCACAAGACACAGCATTTCTCCTATTCCGGAGCGATGCTGAGTGAAGCTTTAACGATGGGGACACTGATCACGGACAATGCTTGGTGGATGATCCTCTTGCTGAGTCTTGGGGTCTTACCGATGTGGTTTGAGCTTCGAGCTAGAGGTGAGTCGACGCGGGTGTATGAACTACATCAAGGCCTCTTCGTTTGTTGTCTGGTGTTTGGGGGGTGGTTATCCGAGCGAACTAGTGCGCCGAGTTTGAATGCGAGTGTTGTGTTATTGACGATTGCAGTGTTGGTTCGCAGCGGTGCGTTTCCGTTTCATCTTTGGCGGATCGATATGTTTCAGAAGGCATCTTTTGGTTCATCGATTCTGATGGTCTCCCCGATGATGGGTGCTTATTTGTGCATGCGGTTGGTATTGCCGACGGAACCGGACTGGGCCTTGCATGCAATTAGTGGCTTGTCGCTGGCGACTGCGGTTTATGCCTCGGGGATGGCATTGGTTCAGCTCGATGGTAGGAGGTTTTTCTGCTATTTGTTTTTAAGCCATTCCTCATTGGTTCTTGTTGGAATTGAGATGGCGACGCCGATTGGGTTAGCGGCGGGATTGAGTATGTGGTTGAGTGTAGGATTGGCATTGACGAGTTACGGTATTACGTTGCGTTGCATCGAAGCGAGGGTAGGTAGAATCCGGTTGGATCGCTATTACGGTTTGTATAGCCATATGCCAACGATGGCTGCGTTCTTTCTGCTTACGGGGTTGGCGAGCGTTGGGTTTCCGTGCACGATTGGGTTTATAGCTGGAGAGTTGCTAACGGAGAGTGTAGTAGCTTACTCACCATTGATCGGCAGTTTGGTCGTTGTTGCAACCATGCTCAATGGCATCGCTGTGATGCGAGCCTATTTCAGGATCTTCACCGGGACCCGGCATACGACAACTATTCCGATGCGGAGTTTGTTCGAGGAGCAAGTTGCGATTATTGGGCTTAGTTTGCTCATTGTCGCGGGGGGGATTTATCCGCAACCGGGTGTTGCGTCTCGGTATCGAGCGGCGGTGCATTTGCTAGAGGATTTGCATCGCCTCCCGGCAGAGGGTGCGGTTCATGCCCATTGATTTCCTTGGGTAGATCACATTTCTTGGGTAAATAGCACAGTGATGCTTCTTCGGTGGGGGGGGTGTCCGATGCTGTATACTGGAGGGCTGTACCGTGGTTTGACACGGTGAACGAGATGCATCCCTGTTAGTTGGAGTCGGCGGCTTGCCCGAACGAATTTCGCGAGATGATTGTTGCTACCAAATTGCGGAAAGAGTTTCAGGTTCGCGGGAAAGCGTTAGTAGCTGTCGACAGGGTATCTTTTCAGGTGGGCAATGGCGAAGTCTACGGATTGCTTGGACCCAACGGGGCTGGCAAGACCACTACGTTGCGGATGGTGATGGGATTGGTTGAGCCCGATGAGGGGTATGTTGAGATTGGTGGGATTCGGACGGATGTCGACCGGGCGCAGATACGGCATCAACTTGGGCTGATTTCCACGAACGACGGCGTGTATCCGTGGTTGAGTGTTCGGGAGATGCTTCTTTACTTTGCGGACCTTTACGCAGTGGATCTTGATGTTGCCAAGACTCGACTTGTTGAACTTGCGCAGTTGCTTGATATTGAAAGCATCTTGGATCAGCGTTGCAGCACGTTGAGTACGGGTCAAAAGCAGCGAGTGACGTTGGCGCGTGGGCTGATGCATGACCCGCCGGTGATGTTGCTCGACGAACCGACGCGAGGTTTGGATGTTGTCGGTAGCCAGACGGTCTTCAGGTTCATCGAGATATTGCGTTCGCGTGGTAAGTCTGTGTTATTGTCGACGCATCGTTTGGATGAAGCCGAGCGGGTATGCGATCGATTTGGATTACTTCATCACGGGACGATGCGATACGAAGGTACGTTGGATGATTTGCGTGCTCAGACCGGTCGAGATCATTTGGTCGACATGTTTATCGCCTTGATACGCGAAGGCGAGGGGAACTGAGCGATGCACGAGTATTTCAGTGGCGGTAGGTTGTTTCGATTGTGTTTGAAGGAGCTCCGAGAGAGTCTTCGAGATCGCCGCACTTTGGTTACTTTGATCCTCATGCCGATTTTGGTTTATCCATTATTGAGCATGGCCATGCAGCGATTGGTCATTGGGGTAGCTCCCAAGGGTTCGGGTGGACCGGTTGAGTACATTGTCGGTGCTGCGGACGAAGATGGTGCGAGGGTGCTTGCATCGGCATTGCAAGATACTGCGCGAGCGACGAACGATGGGGTTCGTCCGTCGATCCAAATCCGAAGGCAGAAGGCATCGGGTGGTGGAGGGGAGTCGGTTGTTTTGACCGATGGTGCAACGCAAGGGGTGACATCGGGATCCTTGCAAACAAATGCAGATGCGGCGTTTAGCATTGTGATTCCCGAGCGAGGGACCATACAAGATGCTTTGAGGGATGGGAACGTTGATCTTGCAGTGACTAGAGCCAGCAGAGAGCAAGCAGCCCCGGACGGGTCGCTTGGGCTGGTTTATCAATTCGATATGGAGTTCCGAGAAGGGGATGGTCGCAGCGAGGGGGCGATGTTGGAGTTTCGCAAGGCGATGGAGTTGGTAAACGACATGCAGTCTGCGCGAATCCGAAGCATACTGCCGAGAGTGCGTGGCGAGGTGTTAGCCCCGGCGGTGCGGTTGGTATCCAATGGGACGGGGCAGCAGCGAGATGTGTTTGCATCGCTAGCTGGAATCCTTCCGTTGATCTTGATTTTGATGACGATTACCGGAGCGGTATATCCCGCGATCGATTTGACGGCAGGTGAGCGAGAGCGTGGGACGATGGAAGCGATGATCGCGACACCTGCGCCACGCTTTGTATTATTGTTGAGCAAGTATGTGGCTGTGGTAACGGTAGCAGTGTTAACGGCGTTAGCGAACTTGACTGCAAGTTGGTTAACGTTGTCGATTGGTGGGTTGGGTCGTGCACTTTTGGGAGAGCGGGGATTGAGTCTTTCGGTGCTGGTGCAGATATTCCCGTTGCTGGTGATCTTTGCGGCGTTCTTTAGTGCGATCTTGCTTGCGATGTGTTCGTATGCGAGGAGTTTCAAGGAGGCTCAAGCGTATTTGATACCGGTGATGTTGATATCGATGGCACCTGGGTTGTTAACGTTGATGCCCAATGTCGAGTTCTCGACGTTATTAGGAATTGTTCCGTTGGTCAACATTTTGCTTTTGTCGCGGGACATCATGACGGGTTCACCTGCGGTGTTACCGGCGTTTGCTGCGGTGTTTTCGACGTTGCTGTACGCGGGGGCTGCTTTGGTGGTTGCCGCACGCTTATTTGGAGCCGAGTCAGCGACGGCTGGTTCTCAAGAGACATGGGGGGATTTGTTGCGGCGGCCCAAGCTCAGCAGGGGAGCCCCTGACTTAGGAGAGCTTGCGATTTACTTTGCGCTTTTGTTCCCGGTGTTCTTTATCGTGACGAACTTGCTGGGTGGGTGGGTCAAGGGGATAGAGAATCGGTTGTGGGTGAATGCAGGAGTGCTGGCACTTTTGTTTTTCGTGGTGCCGACGGTGGTTGCATGGTACAGGCGATTGCGACTGCGAGAGACATTTTTGTTGCGGGGATGGTCGGGAGCGAGTGGATCGGCGACGGTTCAGGTCGCGCGAGGGGCGGGGGTGTTAGTAGGGGTAGTGATGTTGGGGTTGGGTTTGTGGGTTATCGCTTACGAAGTGTTAAAGTTGTTTTCGGCGATTGGAATTGGCCCGATTGACCTGGAGCGGACGGCGGAGTTGGAGAGGGCGAAGCTTGAGTTTTCGGCGATCTCGCTGTGGGTCGTTTGGTTTACTTCTGCCTTAGTTCCGGCTTTTGCGGAGGAATATTTCTTTAGGGGGTATGTGTTATCCGCGTTTCGCGGGAGGGTGACTCGTGGGCGAGCCATTCTCTTTTCCTCGTTGATTTTTGGATTGTTTCATGTGGTCAGCGGCAGTCAGTTAACACTTGAGCGGTTCATGCCAACGGTGCTTCTGGGAGTATTCCTTGGGTTTCTTGCGGTGCGTACAGGGTCTCTTTGGCCTGGAGTGTTCTTGCATGCGATTCACAATGGGTTACTCTTTTGGCTAACTCGTTTTTCCGAGGGGGAATTAACCCAATGGTTTGGAAGGAACAACGAACACTTTTCCGTGGCATGGATTGGTGCAAGCCTTCTAATGGTGGGGGCAGGTACCATGCTGGTTTTTTACTTAACAGCGAATCGTTTCGATGAAAACACTCCTTAAAGTCTTGATTGTTTTGGGGATTTTGGGGGGTATTGGCTATGGGTCGTATCGTCCGTTGATGGAGTATATGGCGAAGCGTAACAAGACCGAGTGGCGGATGCAGTCGGTAGAATTAGGGGACATTGTTCAAGCTGTCAATTCGACGGGTAAGGTCGAGCCGGTCAAGCGGGTGAGTGTGGGAGCGACGGTTAGCGGCCCGATTGCTGAATTGTTGGTGGATTTCAACACCAAGGTCACTGCAGGGCAGGTGCTTGCAAAAATTGATCCTCGGCTTTACAAGTCGGGGGTGGAGCGAGACATGGCCAATTTGCGAACGCGCCAAGCGGAGGTGGCGCGAGCGGAAGCGATGTTGCAGCAGGCGTCCAATGATGAGCGGCGCAGTGGACAGTTGAACAAGAATCGCGATGGGTTTATCTCTGAGGCTGAGATCGATCAATTTCGATTTGCTCGGATGATGCGGGAAGCAGAGTTACAGGTAGCACAGACGAACATTGAGCAAGCCCAGGCTCAATTGGACAACTCACAGGCGAATTTGGCTTATACCGAGATACTAGCTCCCTGTGATGGGATAGTGATTGACAAGAAGGTCGATGTCGGTCAGACGTTAGCATCTCAGTTTCAGACCCCCGAGGTATTTGTGGTCGCCCCGGAGATGGATCAGCGGATGCATATTTACGCGTCGGTCGATGAAGCGGACATTGGGTGGATTCGTCGAGCGCAGGAGATGGGTGAGTCGGTTCGCTTTACCGTCGATGCGTATCCCGATGAGTTGTTTGATCAAGGGAAGATCGTTCAAGTTAGGCTTAGTAGCAAAGAAGAGCAGAACGTCATCACGTATCCGGTTATCGTGGAGACTCCGAATACGGATCTGAAGCTTTTGCCAGGGATGACTGCAAA
Source organism: uncultured Pirellula sp. (assembly GCA_903820735.1). Taxonomy (GTDB): domain Bacteria; phylum Planctomycetota; class Planctomycetia; order Pirellulales; family Pirellulaceae; genus JBKCUI01. The sequence goes on along the minus strand of CAIJIZ010000442.1, from coordinate 8,686 downwards.
CCTATCGTTTCAGATTCATAAGAAAGAGAAAGTGTTGAAGGTTCCCAATCCGGCGCTTCGTTTCTATCCTGCGAGGGAGAAGGTGCATCCGGACGACGTAAAGATTCTCGATGGGTTTGAGGATCAGAAACAGTTTGCGGATTCACCGAAGATGGTTTCAGCTGATGAAAAAGCGCAGAACAGCAAGGCTTTGAGTATTCGTCACGTTTGGGTCGATGATGGGAAGTATTTGCGAGCCAAGGCGGTCAAGATTGGGATATCAGACAATCGGTATACCGAGTTGATCGAGGGCGAGTTGAAGGCTGGTGACACGTTAGTCATTGGGGAGAAGCCGAAGAAGTGATGAGGCGAATCATCGGGGTGAACGCATGACGCGGATCATAGACTGGAGGAGAGCGGAGGATCCGCGAGATGTGGTGCACCAAGCGGTACAGGAGCTTACCGAGGGACGCTTGTTAGTCGTTCCGACAGATACATGTTATGTAGCTTTGGCTAGTGCATTGATTCCTCGAGCGGTGCGAGCGTTGGAGGCATGGACTGAGCGCGAGGGGCATCAGTTAAGTTTGGTGCCAAGGTCTGCCGAGGAGGTTCTAGATTTTCTTCCGCAGATAAGTCGAGGAGCGCATCGGTTGGCGCGAAAGGTTTGGCCTGGTCCGTTGGTGATCGAGCATGCCAGGGGGAGTGGAGCCGGAAGTTTGCTCGATTGCATTCCGAGCGAATCGTTGAAGGTTTTTTTACCAGAGACGCAGCAAGTTCGTTTGTGGTTGCCTGGGAACGAGATATTGAGCTACATATTGCGGTTGCATTCGGGGCCGTTGGTGGTGGGTTTGCCGAAGTCGGCCGATCGAGCAGGTGGCCGAGCGGGCGTGAAGCGGGTCGACGACGAGCGGATGGAGGTGGTCACGCATGTGGGACAATTGGCGGTAGATCCTGAGGTTTTAGCGATTGATGCGGGGCCGATTGAAGGAATTGGTACGCCAACGGTAGTGCGTATAGATGGTTCGCATGGGGTTGTGATCAGTGAAGGAGTGATTGCGAAAGAGCAGTTACAAGCGTTATCGCAATTGTTGGTCTTGGTGGTTTGTACTGGGAACACGTGTCGATCACCGATGGCAGCGGCATTGATCCAAAAGAAGTTGCTAGAGCGTTTTGGTGGTAAATCCGAATCGGTGCCGGTGGTGGTCGCATCGGCAGGGGTGAGTGCTTTTGGGGGAGATGCGGCTTCGCCTGGTGCTAGGCAGGCGATTCGGGATTATGGGTTACAATTAGAGAGTCATCGCAGCACTCAGTTGCATTCGTATTTGGTTGAGCAAGCGGACTTGATTTTGGTGATGGGGAATCGGCACCGAAGTGTGATTGGATCGCAGTGGCCTGAGCATTTGAAGAAAGTCCATTTAATGGCGACCGATGGGGGAGATATTTCCGACCCGTTTGGTGGATCGTTGGAGTTGTATCAGCAGTGTGCGAGGGACTTGGATCGATACACCTCGCAATGGGTCGACCAATTGGACGCTTCGACCGTGATTCGATGGGAATCTCGGTTATAATTCTTTCGTTCGCGAGTTCGACAAAGTCCTTTTTCCGTTGGGAGTTTATATATGCGAATCGCTGTTGCGAGCGATCACCGTGGTTACCAGATCAAGGGTAAGTTGATCACCTTGTTGCGTGCCGACGGACATGAGGTAACGGATTTTGGGACACAGAGTGATCAAGCGGTCGATTATCCAGACTATGCGGTATCCGTTGCCAAGCATGTTGCGGGTGGGCATGCGGAGCGTGGGATATTGATATGCGGCAATGGGTTTGGGATGGCGATCACGGCCAATAAATTTCGGGGGGTGCGCGCCGCCACTTGTGCCGACGAGGTGATGGCAGAGATGTGCCGTCGGCACAACGATGTCAATGTGCTTTGTCTCGCTGGTGATTTGATCGGAGATCGTCCCGTGAGCGACTTGGTCCGCATTTGGTTAGCCACCGAGTTTGAAGGTGGGCGGCATCAGCGGCGGTTAGAGAAGATCAATGGCATTGAAGAAAAGAATTTGGTTTAGCGATGCGAGTAGATAGTCACCATCATTTTTGGAATTATTCCGTCGAGCAGTATGGCTGGATCAATGAGAGCATGCAGGTATTGCGAAGGGACTTCGTGCCGAAGGACCTTCGAATAGAAACCGATTCCACGCATGTCGACTATGTAGTCAGCGTACAAGCCCGGCAAGAAGTTGTAGAGACCCGTTACTTGTTGGATTTCGCGAATAGCAATCCATTCATACGCGGGGTTGTCGGATGGGTGCCCTTGGCTCATGGATCGGTTGCAAAGGTTTTGGAGTCGTTTCAGTCGGAGGGGAAGTTAAAGGGGGTTCGCCATGTGGTGCAGGACGAGCCTGATGAAACGTTTCTCGATCGGGACGATTTCAATGCGGGTGTGCGAATCTTGCGTTCCTTTGGTTTGGTCTACGATTTGTTGATCTTTGGTAAGCAGTTGCCGATGGCGATTCGATTTGTGGACCGTCATGCCAATCAGCGGATGGTGTTGGACCACATTGCCAAGCCTGTTATTAAGTCGGGTGGTATAGATCGGCAGTGGGAGAAGGACTTCCGGGAATTAGCCAAGCGGCCGAATATCGACTGCAAGTTTTCAGCGTTGGTTACCGAGGTCCGCGACCCGGAGTGGACCGTTGAGTTGTTGCGACCTTACTGGGACGTGGCCTTGGAAGCGTTTGGGCCGGATCGGCTGATGTTTGGTAGTGATTGGCCCGTTTGTTTGTTGCGTTCAACGTATGCGGACTGGGTCGCAGCGGTAAGTTTGTTGGCTGAGGGGTTAAGCGAGACGGAGCGGGGTAAGTTCTGGGGCGGAAATGCGAACCGGGCGTACAACTTGGGGATCGAGTAGTTAGACTGGGACTCCATGAATACAGTATTTCTTGCCCAGGCACTTGATCCGACCGGACCTGCATTGCAATCGTTGAGTTTCAGCACTAGCACTTGGTTGGTGTTGGTCTCGCTGCTTGCTTGCGTTCTTTGCGGAGTTCTCTCTTGGATAGCAATTCAGCGGAGTGGGTTTACCGGTTCGGTAATCACGCTCGAGAGTCTTCGTTTTTTAGCGGTAGTCGTCGGTGCGATTTTGCTCAATCAACCCGAGTGGGTGCAAGACTATCGTTCGAGTCAAAAGCCTACATTTGCGGTATTGGTGGATCGCTCGCCGAGTATGCAGACGCAAGATGTGGTGGGTGCAGATAAAGTCTCAACGCGACTTGAAGCCACGGAGCGTTTAATTGCTCCGGAGGCTTGGGAGGAATTATCCCGTACAGCGAATGTGGTTGTTACCGAGTTTCCTCCGAAGGGTGTTTCGGATGGTACGGACTTAGCGACTCCATTGGGTAGTGTGCTAGATGATTCCAGCAATGTGTTAGGTGTCTTGGTCGTATCGGATGGAGACTGGAATTCAGGAGCAGCGCCGGTATCTGTCACGTCGCGATATCGTACGCAGGGGGTACCAATCTTTGCATTGCCGGTCGGTTCATCGACTCGACTGCCCGACTTGGAATTGCTCAGTATCGACACTCCAACCTTCGGGATTGTGAAGAAAGGGGTGCGGATTCCATTCACCATCGAATCATCATTGCCACGGGATGTGATGACGCAGGTGGTGATCAAAACATCGGATGGGGAGCGACAAACAAAGGAAGTGCGTGTTCGTGCGATGTCGCGAACGAGTGAAGCGGTTGTATGGACACCGAAGGAGGAGGGGGATTACACCATTGAAGTCGAGGTGCCTCAACACTCGGAGGAATCGATTACGACCAACAATGTAGGTTCATCACCGATATCGATACGACAAGAGAAGCTCAAGGTGTTGGTGATTGATTCGTTACCTCGGTGGGAATATCGCTATTTGCGCAATGCATTATCGCGTGATCCGGGTGTCGATGTGTCCTGTTTGCTTTTTCATCCCGAGCTCGACAAAGTCGGCGGTGGGAATAAAGACTACATCAAAGAGTTCCCTTCGAGCCTGGAAGAGTTATCGAAGTACGACGTAGTGTTCCTTGGTGATGTTGGAACCGAGAAGGGGCAGTTAACCGAAGAGCAGTGTCAGATGATCCGGGGTTTGGTGGAATTCCAGGCAAGCGGGTTGGTATTCATCCCAGGTTCACATGGGAATCAGCACAGCTTGGCTTCTACGCCGCTGGAAGCGTTGATGCCCGTTGTGCTAGATCCTGCGGGGCCCGAAGGTATAGGGACACGGAACGCAATGCGGCTTGAATTGACAGAGGCGGGACGCAGAAGTTTGCTAACGAAGCTTGCTGACACCGCAGAAGACAACGTCGATGTCTGGATGAATCTGCCGGGTTTTCAATGGCATACCGCCGTTTCCAGAGCAAAGGCAGGAGCCGAGGTGTTGGCCGTCCATGAATCGGCGATGTGTGAGCAGGGGCGTATGCCACTTTTGGCGACCAAGACATTTGGTGCTGGGAAAGTCTTGTTTATGGGGACAGACGGAGTTTGGCGTTGGCGGAAGGGAGTCGAGGATAAGTACCATTATCGTTTTTGGAGTCAGGTCGTACGTTGGATGGCTTATCAACGCAACATGGCGAAGGGGGAGTCGATGCGATTTTATTTTTCGCCTGACACGCCGAGTATTGGTCAGACGTTGACGCTGCGAGCGAATGTCATGCAGAGCAGCGGTGAACCGTTGGTTCAAGGGGAGGTGACGGCGAAGATTGAGACACCATCGGGCAAGTCGCAATCGATCAAGTTATCCAGTGGTGGAACGGAGAGTTGGGGATCGTTCGAAGGAAGGTATGAGACGACGGAACCTGGAACACATCAAGTGACGTTGATGTGCAAGCAGACTGCAGAGACACTTGAAACGAACTTTTTTGTTCAGGGGGTTTCGCGTGAAAGGATTGGCCAAGCCGCCCGTCCGAAGGTGCTTGAGGAACTTGCGAGATTAACCGGTGGCAAGGCTTTGTCGCTGAAAGAACCCGATAGCTGGATGGATGCGATTCGGATGGCTCCACAGCCACCTTCGACAATTCGCAGAGTTCCTTTATGGTCTCATCCTTGGTTGGTTGCTTTGATGGTCGGATTATTAACAGCGTTTTGGATTGGTCGCAAAGCCATCGGGCTTATTTGATTCTGCAAGCAACTGGTAATTGCGTTGAGTCGAAGGGAATCGATAGAGACATGCTCGATCGAAACGGGCTCGATCAAATAGGGAGATTAGGTGTGAAGATGAGTAATAGTCAAAGTGGAGAGCTGTTTCAGGCTTGGGATTTGTATGAGAGCATCATTCACTTTAACTGGATGTGCCATGTTGAATTGGGGGCGTTTTTAGCAGAGGTTGCAGGGAAGCTGTCGCAGGTCAAAGCGAACCGAGGCGAAGGTGGTTTGCGTGTTTTAGATTTGGGGTGCGGTGATGGAGCGATGGCCGCCAGGGGGCTTTCTAATTGTTTGGTTGACCGGTATGTAGGGGTGGATCTTTCCCAAGACGCGTTGTCGAAGTTGATGCTTCGAGATGGATTAGGGGAAGATCGCCGAGTTGTATGTGGTGATATACGGGATAGTGTCCGGGACTTAGAAGGTGGTGCGTTCGATTTAGTGATATCAAGTTTTTCGCTGCATCATTTCTCTTCAATGGAAAAGAAAACGATACTTGGATCGATTTCAAGAAGTTTGTCGCCTGTTGGGCGATTTGTTTGGATCGATGTTTATCGAGGTGAGGGAGAGGCGAGGGAAGGTTACATCGACAGGATTGCCGAAGAGATACGCAATCATTGGCATCAGATGCCTGTTGCGAATCGCGAAGCATCGGTGGAGCATATTCGCGAGTGCGATTTTCCTGAGAGTCCGTCATGGATGCTGGCGGCTTGGGCGGCCACCGGTGCACCGAATGCACCGGTCGAGGATGGGTATCGCAATGCTTTTTATGGCAGTTGGGCGTTCTGAGCGGCTATGGGTTTAGCTGTTAGCGTTGCACAATCTACTTAGCGGCTGGCAGGTTGGCTAGCGAGTTGCACGAGTGCTTCGCGAGCTTTTTCTGCAGTTAAGGGGTTTAGGATCAAGAAACGGTGTTTACCGGTTTCCGATTGAGCGAACGTAGTAAGAGCGTTGTCGGAGACCGAGACGGTGCCGGGTTGCGAGACATCGAAATAGCTGCGATTTGGACGAATGGCCGCAAGGACGCTCGTCAAGTCCCAGGTGGGGCGATCGTGAGGAGGAGGAATGTAAGCGATGTAGGCTTCTGGGAGCGGGTGGTGAGGGGTGTAGCGAAAGTCTTCGAGGATGCTTTGGTGTGGGTAAGTGAGGTTTAGTCCGATTTCGAAACCGCTCCAGAGCATAGGGACATCGCAGAGTTCGACCAGTTTCTTGATAGAAGCGATATCTTCGGCGACGTTGTATTCGCGGTGGTCGGTCAGTTCCCCTTTTTCATTGGGGATTTTTGCAAATGCTCCCGCCATGATCGAAACGAGTTTGACTTTTTGGGCGACGAGTTGTCGACCTGGCAAGGGATGAATCGCGTCTGCGGGTGACTGCAAGAGGTTTGCAAGATTGGTCGAGAACCCGACTTGGACGATCACTACGGAATGGTCTTGGGCGTTGGCCAAGGTATTTCGAAGGACTTCTACGGCCGTAGGGGCGTTGTTTCCAGACAGGAGGTCGTGTGGAAATCGGAATTGTCCGTTATCCATGATTTGGGAGACCTGGTTGTACTTTCCCGGGTCAGGCGTTTTACCACTGTTTCTGCAAACACCGATTGGTATATCACCTCGGCCGTAGAAAGTATTTACGCAGTCGACATAGGGGGTTGCAAGTTCGTGATCTTTGGTGATCGTCACGGCAAGGAGTTTGCATTCACCGCGGGATTCCAGGGCGTGGATGACACCTAGGGCCAGGGCATCGTCGCAATCGTTTCCCATATCGGTATCGAAGATGATAGGGACTGGGTTAGTGGCAGAGGAGTTAGTGGCAGAGGGGGTAGTCGCAGCGGGTGTGGGGGGTTGGCTTAAGGAGGCGTTCGGGAGCAGACAATCAGAGAGCAGGAGTCCCCCGAGCAGACTTGCAGCAAATCGGAAATTTTGGAAGGAGCGAGGCAATCGGAGGCTGGAGCGATGAGCGGTAGAGAGATTCATGGTAGGCAGGCTAGGAAATAACGCGGAAAATCTTGATGGGTAGAAAAAAGGGACTACCTGACGTTATGATAATGGAACCGTGAAAATGCAGGATTTTCTAAACGTTTATTTTGCAGACTTTTTTCTCAATGGGCAGTCGATTGCGACTTCGGCACTGCGGGCACAGAACAGAGGTTAGAGATGAGCCAGTTTCGTAAATGGGATCGAAAGCGAGGAGTGACTCGCAAGCGAGCCGTGGTTGCTTTTGTTTTAGGTTTTAGTTTCAGCACTATGGCATTGAGTGCTTGTACCGCATTCGGGCAAGAGCGATTCCATCAATGGTCTGACAACACGGGGCGGTTCAAGGTCGACGCGGAGTTCATTCGTGTTGAGGGTGAGCAGGTCGTACTAAAGCGGCTTGATGGAAGAGAGATCAAGATCCCGTTTGAGCGGCTGAGTCCGGAGAGTTTGGATTTAGCTAAATCGAAGGGTGGGATGGGTAATCGTCCGAAGAGTAGCGGTAGCTCGAAGAAGGAGAAGCCGTCTAATGACAAGCCTGCGGATGATGTGTTTGGAGCTTCGAAGCCATCTGGGGACACGAAGCCATCTGGGGACACGAAGGCATCCAAGCCATCGCGGACGCCGGTTGAGGAGGGTGGAGCTGAGGAGATGGAGGGAGCTTCGACACGTTCGCAAGCATCCCCGGTGGTCCAATTCAGCGATGGACTTTCGGCTGATGAATTTGTAAATCTCGTACTTAAAGAACTATCCGAGGAGAACACGATCGTACTCTGGGATGCGTTACCGAGTTCGATGCAGAGTCGCACAGAGAATTTGGTTGTGGCGTTTTCCAAGAGGGTCGACAGCAAGAGTTTCGATACCATTCGCCGGCTGCGCAACACGCTTATCGAGATATTGCGCAAGCAACAGTCGTTTATTTTGAACAGCAAAGTCTTGCAGATTCCTCCCGACATGGCGTCGAATCTCCGTGAAGGATTTCCGGACGGAGTGGATTTCCTTGACAAGGCTATTGCAAAAGAGTTGTTAGATAGCAAGCGGTTGCAACGAGGGGATCTACGTGGCTTGCTAGATAACTACCTTCGGAACGTTAATGCATCTGCTAAAAAGCTTATTGTGCATTTGCCTCCCGATAGTCCAGCTAGGCTACAGTTTGAGGAGACACAAAGGAAGGGAGCAGAGATTCCGAAGTACGTACTTAAGGAGATATCGAGCGACGCGGTAGAACTGGTCGTCGGTGGTGATCCTGCAATGCGGACACCGACGATGTATCTCAACAGGTACCAAGGTCGCTGGATTCCGAAGGAGCTCATCGAGAGCTTTGATTCAACGATGCAACAGTTGGAGGGTTCGTTAAATTCGATCAATCCGCAAGATGTGCAACAAGCCCTTACTACAGTGGCATTTGTTCTAAACGCTCCGTTGAATAACTTGAAGAATGCCAAGTCACAGGAAGAGTTTGATCGAACGTTGGGTGAATTGGCGGGGATGGCTGCTCCGGTGCTTTCGATGATGGGTCCTGGGGGTGCGGCCGGCGGTCCTCCGGGATTCGGTGGTCC
>CAIJIZ010000441.1 GCA_903820735.1 uncultured Pirellula sp. | reverse complement strand
TGCAGCTCCTTGGCTGCATCGCGCTCCTGAGATGACTTGTCTTTCCACTTCTCTTCGTCAAACTCTTTGGCAACTCGCTCGAGAAAAGGTAAGTCTTGCTCTTCGCCCCAGAAGTCCTTATCGGGGGTAGTCGGATCCGGCAACGAAGGAGGTCGCCTTTTCGTTTTTAAAGCTTCTTCTGTTGGATTCATTCCGTCAGCCGAAGATGCGATAATCAAGCCACGTCGCACATCCCGCATCGAGTCTAGGATCCTTTGACCTTCTTCCATTTGCCCTAACTCAAAGGTAGCGATTCCCTTGAGCATCAAGGCTTCGTCGGCTGCTGGAGAACCGTTGGTCGCTAGAGAACCGGCGTCTGCTAGAGAATCGGCGTCTGCTTGAGAACCGGCGTCTGCTAGAGAACCGGGGAGTCCAGCCAGATAATGAGAGTCTGCCAACGTTTTCGCCACGTCCCACATTCGGAATGTCTTTAGCACCGTGAAAATTCGCTGACGGCCCAAGCTCGCGCTACCGTTTCCGCCGAGCACGTTGTACTTCGGATGCCGAGGTAGCTCGATCATGTTCTTGGCTAGCGCTAAGGCGGCATTCGGACGGCCAACATGAATCCAATTGCGGATCAACCACTCATTGTTGTGTGCAAAATTGTGAATCTGATCCGGCATAATTCGATCACGCATCATGTGGGCATGATCTACGCGAGCCGAAGCTTCTTGTTGCCAAGCTGCATCGACATATCGATGCAATCGAGAGTAAGTATGTCCGGGCATATGCCACATGTGAGCAATCCCAGGTGCACTAGGACCGCACTGAGCAGCGGCCATAATCGCTAGATCTTCCTTGCGATAGTCCCATAAGTGAATCCTGAAATGGTGCGCGGGGTGGCGAGGATTGCGTCGGAAGATATCTGTCAGCAATGCATCCAAGCCCGAATAGCTCTGAATCTCAATACCCTGACTTTGGTTCTGCCAGTATTGAAGCACCAGCATCGCTTTGATCTCGATATCATCGGGATTGTCTTGCGCGATCTCTTCCAAGTCACGAACATAGTTCTTCAATCGCTCTTTCCGCTTGTCGCGTATCTCATCGGTAACGTTTCCTCGTTTCTTCTTGCTCGCAACGTTTTTCTTGCTGTCTGACTTCTTGCTATCCGCCTTCTTCCCGGCGTCCACCTGCTTGTTGCTGTCGCCTTGGTCGTCCTTCGGCGGTTTTTCCTCTTTGGGTTCGGGGGGCTGCGGCCAGTCTTTGACCCGGCGATTCCAAGCTTCTATCAAGCGACGCTCGATCGCATTTGACTTTTCGATCCTCTTGATTGCTTGCTCGATAAATCCTGCCGAACGCTCTGGGTTCTCTGCGTTGGCTCGCGCCATTCCCCAATAGAAAATCGCTCGATCCGGATCGATCGAAGCCGCTTGGCGAAATGATCGTTCAGCTTCGAAGTACCAAAATCCGTGAAGTTGTCCGAGGCCTTGGTCAAAAAACCGCTGCGCCATTGAGCTAGCAGTCGAGGTTTTCCAGTGAACATTCCCCATCCCCTGCATCAAATAGGCCGCCTGACGTGGCCCTTCGTTGAAAGCTTCGGCATGAAAAGAGTGCCCGGGTTGTGCAACGTCGGACTTTTCCTCCCCACCGCTTTCTTTTTCTTCAGCGAAAACCCTGCTGCTGCGGTCATCGATGACTTGCGCCAGGAACAGAATCCCAAGCAGCAGAGTCGAAACGTTCAGAACCACGAACCGCAAGACAGCAAAACGGGATTGCATGGATCAGATATTCAAATGTGCGAGGCAGGAAACGAGACAAATAAGGCATCTACCGCTTGTTGTTAAGCGACAATGCAGAGGAATCACCTGCGATTATAGTTTGTTTTTCACAGAACGCCGAATAAAAAATGCTTGCCGCGAAAAACGCTTGTGGAAACATCCCAATGATTTTTTCCCATGAGATTATAGGATAGGGATCCCGAACGGCGGGGTGGAGCAAGCAAAGATGCGTCAATGGCGCTGGAGAGGCTACTTGATCGTACTCAAGGCTTTTCGCGGAGGAGAGACGTTGGTCGAGCGTCCGAGAATTTCGCGAAGTATTCTCTGTTCGAGTTCTGTATCGTTTTCTTGTCGGATCCATCCGAGCGTGATTGGTTGACCGGCTAGAGCCGGATCGACGCGGACGATAGAGTCGTCGTGGCGCGCGATGGCCGACCCTTCGGATGAATACTGGGAGCGATTTACATCCTCTAGTTCTTTGAGGACTTCGACGCCAACCGAGAATCCTTGTTCGACTGGAATGACGCGAACGTAGCAGATGCGTCGCATAGTTTGCAAAGTGCTTTGCAATCGTTGGTAACCATAGGCAGTGTCTTTACGCCAAGGTTCTAGCAAGGTTGCGCCGATTTCGGGGTAGGTTTCCAATCGTCCCTCAACCCACTGCAAGGCATCTCTGGCAGCGCGTTGTTCACTTTTGATCTTGAAGTAATCTTCGACGGTGTCGACGACTTGATTCCAAAGGAACTCGCTATCGGAAGTGCTCACCGTGATGGGATTCGACAGTTGCGTTTGTTTATTCAAAGGTAGTGAGGGTATAAAGCTCTGCGCTTGCTTGATGTACGAGCAGCCGCTGACTGCGGATGCACCGAGTATCGCACAATAACCGATGAATAAGCGTCTAGAGAAATGTGTCACGACTTCGGGGCAGGTGCCGCACTCCCTTTTGCAGCTAACGGCTTCGTAACACCGGTTGGGTTGATGTCTTTGAGGGACTTGCCCAGCCGTTTTCGAGGGCCGGTGGTCAGAACTTGCTCACCGGTCTCGTTGGCTTCCGGAGATTTCTGAACGACTCGACGATTGCGGTTAGCAGCTGCGGATCCATCGGTTGCTGAAATAGCAGCTGCGATGTTCGGGTGCAGGCCTTCGCTTGGGTCGTGATTTCCTAATACTTCCATCGCGTCGCTGACACCCAACAGTACGGATTGCTTGACCCCTTCGCGAATCCAGCCGAACAATCCCGTTTGGTTTACCATGATTCGAAATCCCCTTTTTCAATTCGCGACAACCGGCTTGATCCGTCGGCATGCGGACCGCTTGCCGTTCATCGCTGACGGTAACAAATCCGCCTCTTTGGGTTCTAGACCAGTCCGCCTCAAAAAACTTAGCCAGCATTCCCGTAGGCTATTTTTTGATCTTTTCAAAGGTTTTTGGACTTTGCTTTCCTGATATCTGTGCTGGAATTCACGCATTTTCTTAGGGTAAGGCCCTGGTTGCAGAAACGAAGCATTTGAACACTTGTCAATTTCACCCCAAAACCCAACAATACGACCCAGCCATTCTGCCCTGATGGCCTGCAATCAACGCGACTCTCGCAACTAAAGAATTCGATGCACCCCCGTTTCTCGGCCTCACCAGCCTGTGTTGGGCTTTTGTTTGTCTCCCCATGTCCATCCTCTTCTTCGCTTTCAAAAGTAAGCCAACCGCTGATGCGTTGGATTTGCTTGTTGATCGTTCTTGCATTGATTCCCAGCCAAGCGAAAGCGGGCTCCATCATTGCATGGGGGCTCGATTCTGCGGGGCAAGTCAGCAATGTTCCGGGTGAGGCACGATTTA
>CAIJIZ010000440.1 GCA_903820735.1 uncultured Pirellula sp. | reverse complement strand
TGCCGATGCCAAACCGGCCGAAGCACCGCTCGACGAATCCATCGATGTCGAAGCACTTCTCGCTGCGCGACTCGGCACCGACGACCTCGACTTGGGCTGGATCCGACTATTCGATGGCCAATCGCTTCTGGGTTGGAAATCTACTAGCAACGCTAACTGGAAAGTCGAGAACTCCGAGATCGTCGCGACCGAAGGAGATGCGGGATTTTTGATGACCGAAGTCCGGTTTAGCGATTACGAAATCGAATTGGAGTTTTTTGCTGAAGACAACACCAATAGCGGAGTGTTTCTTCGAACGTCCGACAACCCCGAAGATCCCGCTAAAGACTGCTACGAGTTGAACATAGCTCCTACTGACAATCCATTCCCAACCGGCTCTCTCGTCGCTCGCGCAAAGGTTTCCGAACAAGTCGATGAACCGGTGGGACAAGAATGGCATTCACTGCATGCATTGGTCGATCAAGGCCACATTCAATGCTGGGTAAACGGACAACAATCGGTCGACTACAACGACACCACTGGCCTTTCAGCTGGCAAAATCGGTTTGCAATTTCGCGAAGGCAAGATCCGATTCCGAAATATACGTATTCGCCCCATCGGCTACAGCGTTCTTCCCAACGCAAACAAAAGTGACTGGAACGAGCCCGCAGGAGCGATCGAAGCGACGTTCAGCGACGCTGGAACTATTCTCCTCAAAGGTGGACGAGGACATATCGAACTCCTCCAACCACACGCAAATATGTGCTTGCAAGCCACCGCGCTGACTTTGACGGAAAACGTAAACTCGGGAATCTTCTTTCGCTGCATTCCAGGCGAAGACATGAACGGCTACGAATGCCAAATCCATCACGGATTCAAAGATGATCGACGACGCGCAGTCGATGCGGGCTCCGGCTCGATCTTCCGTCGCCAAAATGCCAAAGCTGTCCTCAGTGACGAAGGTAAACCGGTTCATATCACGATCGTAGCCGATGGCCCCACCTTCGCAACTTGGGTCGAAGGTGTACCGGTCGTTCTTTGGACCGACACCCGCGCCGCAAATGATAACCCCCGAAAAGGACTTCGTACCGAAGCTGGAACCATCATGTTGCAAGGACATGACCCGGGCTCGCAAACCGAATTCAAGTCCTTAACCATTTGCCCGTTGCCTTAACGATTCTCGTTGCTCTTACTCGGAGGCATCCCCCCATGCCGTTCCTTATTCGCTCGTTGCGCTACCCGTCAATTTCGTCAGCGATTTCCTCTGCACTCCTCTCATTGATCTGCCCCGTGCTAGCCCTCGTTAGCACCGCGCAAGTCGCGGGCTTAACGACAAGAAGTGTCGCACTCGGAGGAGAAACGCATTCGATTTTTGACGGGAAATCGCTCGAAGGATGGGAAGGGGATACCAACCACTGGCGAGTCGAACAAGGCAATATCGTCGGCGAAATACCGCAAGGTAAAACGCTCAATAAGAACACTTGGTTGGTATTCCGAGGTACCGACAAGCAACCTGCCGAACTCAAAGACTTCGAACTGCGTTTGCAGTTTCACATCTCCGGTTTGCCAGCCGCGA